>DOHE01000164.1 GCA_003535395.1 Clostridiales bacterium
CAAAACTGGATTGGCGGCTCCAGCCTGCTGGACGCTGCGTTCATTCCCCCGCACCAAGACAATGTGCCCGCGCTGATGGGCGACCTGGAGCAGTTCTGGCACAACGAAAATATCACCGTGCCACACCTCATCCGCATCGCCATCAGTCACTACCAGTTCGAGACCATCCACCCTTTTCTGGACGGCAATGGCCGTGTCGGGCGTTTGCTTATTACTCTGTTTTTAATGGAGTGTAAAATCATCACCCGTCCTGCATTATATATTTCATATTTTCTCAAGATGAACCGTATTGAATATTACGACAGACTTATGGAAGTACGATACAAGGGCAACTACGAGCAGTGGGTGAAATTTTTTACCAAAGCTGTTTTGCTATCCGCAGAAGATGCGCTCGAAACCATATACAAACTTCTTGCTCTGCGTGAAAAAAATACAGTGAAAATAGAAAAACTTGGTAAATTCTCTAAAAATGCACAGGTACTTTGCGACTACCTGGAACAGAGCCCGATCATAGACATCGGAAAGACCGCGAAGGCATTATCGCTTTCATATAATACGGTGGCAAAGAGTGCTTTGCTTTTGACAGAGCTTGGCATTTTGGTGCAGACCACTCAAAAGAAGCGGGGCAGAGTGTTTGCGTATGAGGAGTATTTAAGCGTTTTAAGGGAGGGAACAGGGGCAGGAACAGGAGCAGGAACAGGTAAATACGAAATATCAATCTGTCCTATCACAGGCCTGAAGAGATTCGCAGAAAAAGCATGACCCTCCCGGAGAACAGAAAGCGCTGATCCTGTCCTTGATTCCGGTCTGGCAGGGAGTTTCACTCTCTGCCAGCGGATCCTTTCTCAGGTGTACTCCCTCCTGCTCCCTCCTTCTATCCTCTCTCTGGCATATATTGACATCTTATGTGCAACGGGATCCAACCAGTCCCCGTCAAAAAGTTCGATCATGCCTTGATCACAGGCAGCTGAAATTTTCGGATCGACCGGGAGTCTGGCAAAAACCTTTAGTTTATGCTTTTCAGCGATTTCATCGATATGACTTTCCCCGAATATTTTATATTCCCTGCCGTTGTCCGGACATTTGAAAAAGGACATGTTTTCAATCAGGCCCAGGACTGGAATATCCATCATTTCAGCCATTTTAACAGTTTTCGATACAATCATCGAAACAAGCTCCTGCGGCGAGGTTACGATCATGATCCCGTCAACGGCCAGGGACTGAAAAACTGTCAATGGTACATCACCGGTCCCAGGAGGCATATCGATGAACATGAAGTCCACATCCCCCCATATAACGTCTTTCCAGAACTGTCTGACCGTATTGCCGAGGATCGGGCCTCTCCAAATGACGGGATCGGTATCATTCTCCAGGAGCAGGTTGATGGACATGATTTCAATCCCGGTTTTGCTTTTCAATGGGTATAAACCAAATTCGCATCCCTCAGGCCTGCCTTTTACACCAAATGCTTTGGGAATCGACGGCCCGGTAACATCCGCATCAAGAATCGCTACATGATACCCCATTCTTTTCATTGTGACAGCAAGCATGGACGTTACTGAGGATTTCCCAACACCGCCTTTCCCGCTCACAATGCCTATGACATTTTTTATGCTGCTAAGTTCATTCAGTTTTTCTTTACAATCGGTTTTCGCTTCTTTTCTGTCTTCGCAGTCTTCTCCGCAGCTGCTGCAGCTCTGATCGCAATTTTCGCTCATTTTCCCGACTCCTTTAAAATGTTAATTGATCTCCAGTGGATAGAGAATCGATTTGTTCACCCAACACAGCTTTGAGGCGCTGATAGGGTCCAATGCCTGTACAATGGCATGTATAATACCGCGCAGGGATCTTAAGCAGGGATTTTCCGATCTCATCTGTAATTTCCGTTTTTTCATCCTGCTTTGATCCGCGGTTGTAAAGATGAAAACCCCCAATGACATGATCCGGATAATAGCCTTTTATTTCTTTAAATCGATGGATAATATTGATGATCCCGTTGTGTGCACATCCTGCTGCCAGCAATGTTTGATTTCCGTTATTTATTATCAGGTTCTGTTCATGCGCAAAATCATCCTGAATAAATGCGCTTCCCTCCTTCGCAAACAAGTCTGTGTTGCCTGAAGGGACCAACCTTATGGCCTTGACACCGGAAAACAGTTCGAGTTCATCGTCGATCCCGCAGCGCTCACCACAGAACACGAACCGCTTATTCGGCAGCAGCGCCTCGTCCAGCCCGATCTCTGTCCTTGCATTGCCGGGCCGGTTGGAATAATGCTTTTCAAAGGCTTTCTGATGCAAATAAATTTTTGCCTGGCTGTTGATACTGAGAAATGTTTTTATACCTCCGCCATGATCATAATGGCCATGAGAAATTACAGCCAGATCCACCTCCGATAAATCTACACCCAGCTTATCAGCGTTTTTGGCAAAAAGCCCGCTTGCACCCGTATCAAACAGAATTTTGTGCTTTTTCGTCTCAATATATAGGCTAAGCCCGTGCTCGCTGCCAAGCTGATCTGATCTCGATGTATTTTCTGATAACACCATCACAATCATGTTATAAGCCCCTTCGATTTCCGGTATATGCCGCAATCAGTTACTATTGTACCGGGTTTGGGGCATTTGTCAATAACTTTTCGCAACAGCGCCACTGGCGAGAGACAGATCGCTTTGCTACCAGCATCCTGCAGAATTTTACCCACAGCGTCCCAGTATCCGGTACACCGCGTCCACGCCCCGATCCGGCAGCAGCTGGAAAAGCCGCAGCAGCAGGCTGGTGCCGGCGCGGTACTGCAGCCGGGGATGCGGGGCTTCGATGGCTTTACTAACGATCCGGGCAAGGTCTTCGGGATCATTCTTTTTTTTGAGCTCCCGATCCATGAAAGGTTTCACCCGTGGCAGCAGTCTGCTGTAGAAACGGGTGTTCGCCAGGGTCTGCCGGTACATGTCTTCCACGCTCTGGGTCATGCGGGTCTCGTAGGGGCCCGGTTGGATCTTGATGACGGGGATGCCCAGGTACAGCAGCTCCCGCCGCAGACTGTCACTGTATGCCTCCGCAGCATGCTTTGACAGATAATACGGGGCAGCGAAGGGCGGCGGCGCCATCCAGCCGGCTTCCGAAGTGCAGTTGATGATCCTGCCGCCGCCGGCCTGCACCAGGTCGAAGAAAAACCGGTTGACCCGGGCCATGCCCAGCACGTTGACTGCAAGCAGGCTCTCTGCCTTATTTACGCAATCACCTTCCACCATGGAGCAGAAAGCGGTCAGGCCTGCAAAATTCACCACCGCCCACAGCTGACCGGTATGGGTGCCGACCTGCTCCC
>DOHE01000185.1 GCA_003535395.1 Clostridiales bacterium
CCTGAAGGGGAATTTTTTCTTTTTGATCTGGATGACCAGGGGAATCCGGTCCATGATACCCACGATGAAGCGGGATACTTTGACAGCTCTCCCTATGACCGCGGTGAGAAAGTACGCCGGGAAATCGTCCTTGCGTTGAAGAAGCTGGGTTTTTCGATTGAGGCGTCGCATCATGAAGTAGCGCCGGGGCAGCATGAAGTGGACTTTAAGTATGAAGAAGCATTGAGCATTGCAGACAAGTGGACGACCTTTAAGCAAATCGTAAAAAGTATCGCGCATACCCGGGGATTGTATGCTTCTTTTCTTCCCAAACCCTTTGCAGGGGAGAACGGGAACGCAATGCACTGCAACCAGTCTTTGATGCGGGATGGGAAAAATGCGTTTTACTCTTCGGAAGATGAAACAGGATTGAGCCAGACCGCTAAATATTATATTGGCGGATTGATCAAACATGCTAAATCCATGGCCGCTATCTGCAATCCAACGGTGAATTCATACAAGCGGCTGGTTCCGGGATATGAGGCGCCTACCAATATAGCCTGGTCCGGTTCCAACCGGTCGGCTTTCATTCGAATCCCTCATTCCCGGGGCAGCCGAACCCGGATCGAATTGAGAACTCCTGATCCGACAGCGAATCCCTATCTGGTTTTTGCAGTCATGCTTCGAGCTGGGCTGGATGGTATCAATCACAGGATCGATCCGCCAAAAAGGATCAAGCGCAACATCTTTGAAATGTCTGAAGCGGAAAGGAAGGCCGATCAAATCGAGCAGTATCCTGAAAATCTGGGAGAAGCTCTGGAACATATGGAAGGGGATCCTTTTATCCGCAATGTTTTAGGGGAGCATGCCTGGCACCAATTTCTGTCAATCAAAAAACAGGAGTGGCGGGATTTTAATACTCATGTCCACCCTTGGGAGATCTCCCGTTACCTGAAATATTATTGAGACAATTCTGTAATTATTGAGACGCCTCTGTTTTTTGAGGCAATTCTGTTTTGGCATATTGCCGCCAGGGAAAGGATTTGTTACAATAGAGGACAGGGTATGTCGTTTTCTGCTGTTTCGTATTATTCTGGGGGTATCTTTGGATCCTTACCGGAATATCAGCAGTGAACTCAAAGTTTCTGGAACTCAAATATGCCAATATGGAGGGATCCTGATGAAGCACGCACATGTATCCATGTCATTTCCACTGGTTCTCCTGCTGATCGCGTTTCTGCTGCTGACTGCCTGCAGCGGAGGAACCGGAAGCCCATCCGGCACAACTTCTGCTGCTTTAGGGGCTGCGACCGGCACAAAAGTAAACCCGGCTGCGAGCCAGGCCAAACCGGCAGGCACAACAGCAGGAACGGGCGCGGGAAGCCCGACCATCAAAAGCCGGGCCGAACTGACCGGATCCCTTGCCAATTTCAGTTTTACCTATATTCCCATCCTGGACAACGGGAAAGAGGGAGAAGCCATCAGTTTCATGCGGACCCAAGACGCTATGAAAATGGAAACAGGAAACGCGGCTATGATTTTTGATTATACAGGCAAGAAAATCTATACCCTGGAACCGACGACCCAAACAGCCATTGAAATGCCCTATGAGCAGGCAGAACAATACAACCCCTTTGCCTATTTTGCTGATTATACAGGAACAGGGCTGGCGGGGCAGACGTTGGCGGAGCTGCAAAAAAAAGGCAGTGAAACCATCGACGGCCGTACCTGCTCGGTTTATGAAAGCAAGGCGGCCATGGATGGAACATCCGTTGCCCGGATCTACCTTGCCGATGACCTGGGGATCATCGTCAAGTACCTGTTCCTGGAAAATGGCAGGATCACCGGGGGTCTGTATCTGAAAAACTTAAAAACCGGAAATGTCACAGCGCAGGATGTGTCCCTGCCTGCCGGCTACCAGGTCAACAATGTCGGTTCTCTGCTGGAATCTCTGGGTGGCGGCAAATAATAAGCGGAGACGCTGCAGGAGGTCTTGTTTATGCTGCTCAAAGCACTTCTTGCCAAATCACTGTTAGGGACTTTGCTGNNGACGGGGATCCTTGCCGCCGGCATTCCCGGAGCCGGATCTCCCAAGGTCGAAAAACACAAAAACGATACAGGCATTATGATTTTTCCTGCAGCGACAACTCTTGAAACCGGCGGCACGATCCTGTTGACAGCCATGGACGGGGAAGACCGGCCCCGGGAAGTCGTTTGGGCGGTCCGGGAAGGCAATGAGGGCGGATCGGTGGATCTGCAGGGATTGTATGTTGCCCCCGGTGTACCGGGAACATATCATGTGGATGCCCTGGCGGGCGGAGCAGCCAATGATATATTGAAACGGATACCGGCAGACCCGCCGGATGACAGGCCGCCCCTGGCCAATGTATCCGACGGGGAACTTAACAGGGTTTCCGGCAGCAATTCTCTGGTTGTCGCCACAGCTACTGTTACCGTCGTTCCACCTGACAATCCCGGCGTCGATTTTGAGGTGGAGGATACCTCCTATTATTACATACGGAACAGCATCCAGCAGGGGGACAACCTCTATGTGCGGCTTCGTGTGTTCAACCGGGGTTTACCCGGTTCCAGCGGCGCAGCCTCATCCGTACTCTTTCGCCTGGATGGGCGGGAGGTGGGCCGTATGCCCTTCTACCTTCCGGATCAAAAGTCTTACACGGATGTGATCATCAACATCACCATTCCCTACATGGGTTTGGGGAAGGATGAATCCAGGGAAATGAGCCTGGAAGCCGTAGCAGACCCGGATGGCCGGATATTTGAACGAAACGAATCCAACAATACAGCCAGAACTCTCTTTGAAGTCAAGGGACGGACCCGGGGGGAGGCAGAGGCAAAGCCAGGCGAGGTGACTCTCTCTCCATCGGACATGACCGCCTATACCTATCGGGGAGAGAGCGGAACGGGCAAGGTCCTTGCAGCCATCCCCGGTCAGGTTTTGCATCTTAAAACGATCCTCCGAACATCTGAAAGCGGGATTTCCGAATACCGCCAATCGTCCGGTGCAGAACGCGTCCGGATCATCGTGGACGGGATCACCGTGCTGGACAGTGTTTTCAACGTCAGTACCAGTCTGGGCCGAAAGGAGATCCATGCCGAATATGTGGTGCCCAATACCACCACCGGTCCTTTGGAATTCACTGTGGAAACCGGCAGCGGAGCCAAAACTTTCATGCAGGTCCCTGTAGTGCCCTGGATCATTTCCGTGCGGCCGGAGGACTTGAATTACAACCTGAACGGGTTGCACCCTGCCCCTGGAGACAATGTGGAGCTAAGAGCGGCAGTCAGCAATGACAGCGGCATTCCGGTGGATTTTGATTATTCCCGGGTCGCTGTGTGGTTCCTTGTCAACGGAGTCAAGGTTGGGGAGGATACCGTGGATCTGTCCCGCTTTATCCGAAGCGATGCAAGCTGCATGTACCGGATCCCTGCAGAAACGAAGCCGGATTCCGTCCTGGCCTACTCGGTGGTGGTGGATCCCTACCGCCAGCTGCCCGATACCAACCACCAGGATAATACTGCAACTGTGCCCATTTTCCTTGCCGGTTCCCCTCAGGTGGCATCCGCTCCCGCCAGCCCTTCATTTTCTGTTTTTGCAGATGCTCTTGCATACGGACCCACACCCCTTGCTCCGGGGAAGACACTTCAGCTGCGGGCAGCGATCCGCAACAATGCCGCCACCTTCCCGGCCGGATCACTGAAAGTACAGTTCTGGATGAATGACACCCTGGTTTCTGAGACTTCGGTGGGAAGGCAGCTGCTTCGCCCGCTGCAAACATATGTGGTTGAGAGAGACTGGATGCTGCCTGAGGACATGTCGCTGGAAACCCCTCCCGTATTCCGGGTGGTGCTGGATCCTGACGGAACCCTGGCCGCTGCAGGGGAAGACCCCCTGGACAATACCGCTACCCTGGATGTGGATTTGGGTTCTCCGCTGCTTCATTTGTCCGCGGAAGACCTGTATTATGGAAAACCGGGGATGACCCCGCTGTCTCAGGCGCTTAAGCCTGTCTCGGCCAGCGTGTTCCCCATGGAGGACACGCTGCTGAAAGCCGGGCAAAGAGCCGTGTTGCAGGCTTTTGTACATAACAGCGGTTTTGTGGCTGCTGACTCTGTGGAGGTTTTGTTCAAACTCAATGGAAAAAAGGCAGCGGTCGCCCGGGTCCGTGTTCCTGCCGGGAGTACCGTTCCGGTTTCTGTGGAGGTGGATGTGCCTCCTCGGGAGCAGTTGCCGCTTTCTGCTTCGGACACCCTGACCGGGGTGACTGGTTTTGTTCCCGGATTCGGGGCCAACATCGCCAGTGTGCCGTATGAAGTTGTGCTTTCCCCATCCGGCGAAGATTCTGGCGGTTCAGGTGATTCAGGCAGCAAAATCCTTGCGGCTTTGGGCAGCGTGCCTGTGGAAGTGGCTGCGGACCGGGGTTATGTATATGTGGAACTTAAGGATACATTTGGCAGGGTATCCCAGGCTTCCGTGGTCCTGACCGCAGGGAATGGCGGGTCACAGACGGCATCTGCGGTTACGGACATGCAGGGGCGATGCACCTTTTTTGGAGTGCCCATGGGTGCATTTACCCTGACAACGGACAAAAATGGATATGACGACCTGACAACAACCGGTGCTGTCACACCGGAGGAGTCCCGGCCTTTTCTTCAGCTTACCCTGAACCGGAATGCGGAAGTGATCGGTGTGCTGGACAGCGATGCGGATCTGGACATGATTTCCGACTCTGATGAAGCCCTTTACCGTACCGATCCCAATAACCGGGATACCGACGGGGATGGAGTGATCGACGGCAGAGATCTTTCTCCGACGGTGAATCCGGAGGACCCGGTGTGGCAGGAAATCCAGCTTCCCGGTATGATCCGTTTTGAACAGGTGATCAAAGCAGTAGGCCTGGACGGATGGGTAGAAGTGGATCACCTGATCTCTGATGATGAAACCTTTGAAGATGAGGGAACAAAAAAGAGTTCCATGACTGCGGAGTATTATAAGCGCGCCTTAAACCGGGTCTTTGCCCCGGACAATTTTGTCAATTACCGGATGCAGGATATCGCTCCCATGGATGTGGGAATCGAAGATGAAGAACTGGTGCATGACTGGCAGCCGGAGAACAGCTATACATTTGCCCGGTCCGTCACGGCGCCCAATGAATACCGGTTCAAGTATGACTACCTGCGGGATTACCAGATCGCCTTTTTTAAAAACGCAGAGCCTCTGCGTTATCCGGACAGTCAGTCCTTTTTCCGGTACCTTCTCCTTCCGGTCAAACTCCGGGTGGGGAGCGAACAGTCCATTTCGGTCCAGTTCAGCGACCCTGCTGTTTATGCCGCCATGTATCGGAGCAGCAGTTCCGACTACCGCATTCCTGCTGTTATGTACAGCGTTTACAAGACCACGGATTTTCATAATGACGGTAACGAGCCGTTTCTTCAAGGGACTGTGGTCCTTAGGGAAGTGGATGCAGGCTTTTTTGAATTCGACATCCGATTTCAGGCCCACATGGCCTTCCAGGAACAGGTCTATGTGAAACTCACGCCAATGTGTCTGACCCGTGGCGGAGCGGATCCGGATCCGGTGATGCAGCCGTCCTGGAATATTACCGGTATCGTGCGCAGTGCAAAAACGGGAAGTGATGGAAATGAGGCCACCATAACCGAAGAAGTTTCCGGATTTGGAGCCCTCAACCGTCCTTTTCCCACGACCTCTGACGTGACGGCCCGGAAGGGAACGGCCGCCCATACGGAAACCGATACCTGGATGGGGATCATCAACGGGGATCCGGCTGGGACATCCCGGTACGCTGTTTCTGAAATCACACGGCATATCGAGGTGCTCTTTGATGCCGCTCTTTCCCGGCTGATCACCCTTTCCTCCGATACAGTGATGAATGTTCGCAATGTCAACTCCCTGTTGGAACTTGCGCAGGATCACTGGGCCCGGGCGCCAAAATATGCACAGGCCCTGACCCGGATGCAGGGATTGCAGGAGACCGCTACTCTCACGGCAGGTATGGCGGAGGCCTGGATCGCCACGGCTGCTTCCGACACTGCAAAGGTAGTTTATTTTTCAGCCAAGTACGGCGTAACGGCCACAGGAGCGCTGGTTACCGTTGCTGAGAATATCTGCAAGCGGACCGGCAAGCTGGAAATGGCAAAAAAATTGGGATCCAAGAAGGTATCCGCCGGTCTGGCCGTCGCTACGGGTCTGGTAGAAATCACTTACGATGTGTATAAGGTGGGGACAACGAAGGACCCTATTGAGCAAATCTATTACGAAGAAAAAATTGCCAGTGATGCCATCGACACCGGTATTTCCGTGGCAGCCGTATTTGTGCCTCATGTGAAGGTGATCAAGACGGTCTGGACGGTGGAGATCCTCCTCTACCAACTCATTTTTGGGGAGGATTTCGCCTCCAAGGTGGCCGCCAGTCCCGGGAAAGCCGTGGTGTTCCTTTTTAAATACTTTGTTTCCGGTGGGATCCCTTCCCAAATGGCAGAGGACGCCTATGTGGATGTGCGTGATGAACTCATCGCGGAATTGGAGAGGTTGAACGACTCTTCGGCGGTGAGTTATCTGGCGATCTTCATCGACCCGGATTTATAACCCAACGGGGCACTTTCCTGCTCCCGTTGGGTTGTGGGCGTCAGCCCACTTTAAAGGAGAAGAGAATCGGGTCCGGAACTGGAATTATTTACTGGTGGATATCTCTGTGATCCTGTAATCGCTGCCAGTCTTTTTCACGGTGACATAACGGGTATTATTGACAGGCCAGGCACCCCATCCGATGGATTCCACGATGTCCTTGTCCCCCGTAGCGAAGCTGGTCACCAGGCAGACGATACTTCCGTCTCCGCGGGTACTGTCCACCACCACGGACTTGACATCCAGGGATGCCACCTTGTCATAGGTGCTTTTCCACATGTCCCTCGCCCCCTTGCCGGAAAGAAGGGAATCATCCAGCAGCTTGAAGGCTTCATCGAAACTTCGCCGGTTCATCAGACCGTAAAATTTGAGGACAGCCTGTACCTCGTTGAAGGGAGCCGTATAGCCAGGCTTGTACTTGAGCTGATCCACGGTGAGGCTTTTGCTGCCCGGTTGCTGGATGAACCCGGTGCCTTTCTCGTAAACACTGCCATTCAGGGCGTTGACAGAATAAGCATGGATCTCGCTTTTACCCTCGTCCAGTTCGAACCTGAAGGTAATAGTCCACCGGGGATCGGTCGTTGCTGTTCCACCATCCGGTTCGATACGGAAGAATACACCGGCAGGAAGTGTGTTTTTTGGGGAGCCATTATCCAGTATGGTTTTTAAAGCCTGCTGCAGGGGGATCGCCGGACGATCGGCTTTCAGGTTGGGGTTGAGGGGCGCATCCCGGGTGTTCCCCAGGTTTTTGGTGTAATCCATTTTCCCGCAGACGACGTGTACGAATAATTGGGTATTGTCCGTGCGATTCGCGAATTCCATCCCCCAGCGTGTGGCCAGGCCGGTGTTCGTAAAATCAAAATCCATAAAATACGTATCGGGAGATATGTAGGCCAAAACCGCATCGGATTTCCATTTGACCGCTTCCGCGTAGCCGATGGCAGCGGCCTGCTCTGCGGTTGTATAGGGACTTCCTGCGGGTAAACCTGCGGAAGCACCGGGGGATGTGAGCCCTGCTCCCGGACCGGTGTTTGCAGTGTTTGCATTTTTTATGGTTGCAGAACGGCTGCCTGGAGAGGTTTGTGGACTGGGATCATTCCGGCTTCCGCCGGTGCAGGCGGTCATGGACGTAAAAAACAGGAAGATCAGGATCGAGGAGACAAGTATGCGAAGGTATTTGCGTGTATGCTTCATACAAGGTCAACTCCTTTCACTGCAGCGGGTCGATCTGTTGTCGATCCGCTGTCATTATATGAGATCGATGTTCTTACTGCAGGATGTATGAAAACTCGATGGCTGTCTCCATTTCCATTTTGGCGTCCACGCTGACCTTCTGGCTGCGCGTCCCCTTCAGGGTCTTTCCCTGTTCATTCCATTCTCCGGGTTCGATATCCATGCCGCCGGTTGCGCCCAGGAACACAGAAAGCATTGCCAGGGGAGAGTCTTCGTAAGCCCCCAGGACCGTATCATTGTATTTCACCCATTTTACGGCTCGTGTTTCCGGGTCCGGGATGAGATACCTTTCGCCGTCCCCGGTGAGTTCGATCCGGATGGGTGCTTCTGCCAGATCATAGGATTCCACCAGGGTGCCGGAACCGCTGGTGGCGATCGCCCCGAGACCGAACAGGGCCATGTCCGGGAAGTTTTTGTCCGCGCTCAGGGTATAGGTCAGGCTGCGCCGTGTAAGCACATAGG
>DOHE01000103.1 GCA_003535395.1 Clostridiales bacterium
GCGAGATCATCCGGGAGTACCAGCCCCGGGTGGTCATAGGGACGGGCGGGTATGTATGTGGCCCGGTGCTCCATGTTGCTGCCCGCATGGGGATCCCCACCCTGGTACACGAATCCAATTCCTTCCCCGGACTTACCACCCGCCTGCTTTCACGTCAGGTCGATCTGATCGCAGTGGGATTTAAAGAAGCGGAAGCCTATTTGAAAAGCGCACAGGCTGCCGGAAAAGTCAAGTGGACCGGCAATCCGGTGCGCAGGGAAATCTGGTCTGCAGACCAGGCGAGAGCCCGGGAGAAGCTCAAGTTGTCCCCGGATCGAAAGCTGGTGGTTTTTGTAGGCGGAAGCCGGGGCGCTGCGCATTTCAACGCGGCGATCACGGAGATGGTCATCCATCATTATCATGGCGAATTCGACATCCTGATCTCCACCGGCCAGGCCGGTCATGATACCGTGGTATCCGCCATTACGGCATCCTTTGGCGGCATTCCGGACACAGTACGCATCCTGCCTTACTTTTACCAGGCTGTGGATATTTACGCGGCTGCGGACCTGGTGGTTTGCAGAGCCGGTGCGCTGACTGTGGCGGAAATGATGGCCTTGGGCAAACCCGTCCTGCTGGTTCCCTCTCCCTACGTGGCAGAAAACCATCAGGAGAAAAACGCCCGCACCCTGGTCCATGCCGGGGCTGCAGAAATGCTAACAGAACAGAAAATGACCGGCAAAACTCTTTCGGATCAGATTTACCGGCTGATCCGGGATGGATCCAAGCGCCGCTCCCTGGGAGAGAATGCCAGGAAGATGGCAGTGCCCGGGGCACTGGACACCCTTTGCACTCTTATTGAGAAGATGGCCCGGGAATGATGCGGCAAATTCGCAATCATTTTTGCAAGGCGCCTCCACGTAACACTTTCCGAAAACAGGCCATAGTATGTAGCGAAACCTGTCTCGGAGGTGTTCTGTTTGTCTGGATTTCAGGTCACCGGCGGAGAAAAGCTGTCCGGCCGGCTAAATGCGGAAGGTTCCAAAAATGCGGCTCTGCCTATCCTGGCAGCCACGATCCTGAATGGTAAAAGAAATACAATCTTTCACTGTCCCATGATCCGGGATGTTTGTATGATGATGGAGATCCTAAGGAGTTTGGGCTGCTGTGTCCAAGCGGAAGGCGGCAGTGTTTTTGTTGATTCCTCCGGCTTGCGTACCTGCGAAGTACTCTCTGCCCTGGCATCGGAAATGCGTTCTTCTGTCATATTGCTGGGACCCTTGCTGGCCCGGTGCGGCAAGGCGGTTATCAGCCATCCGGGCGGATGTGCAAAAGGGAAAGAATGGAAGTCCCGGCCTTTTCCTCAAATACATCTGCCAATGGGCTTAAATCCTGTCTTTTAAAGGAAGGACGCATACGGGCGAATGCCCGGAACAGCAGTTCATCCGCCAGCCGGGGGTTTTTGGGAAGCAGGCTGCCATGGGAATAGGAGCAAAACACATTCCGGTATATGGCCCCCTCGGTACCATCTTTTCCGTTGTTGCCGAAACCTTTCACCACCCGGCCCAAAGGCTTTACACCGCTGCCCGGCCAGGTGCGGCCGGAATGGTTTTCAAATCCGGCAGCCAGCCAAGTCGGAAGGGTGTCAAGCTGCGGCTTGAAGACCAGATTCCCGATCATCCTTTTTTTTCCCGCCTGTGTGATCACATCGATGGCACCCAGGCATTCGATCCGCCTGCCTTCAGCGGTGATATAGGCCTTGCCCATCATTTGGTAGCCTCCGCAGATGCAAAGGAATACTACATCCTGAAGCACAGCTTCTTTTATGGCAGACCCCTTCTTTATCAACAGGTCTTCCTGCAGCAGCGCCTGTTCATAGTCCTGACCCCCGCCGAGGAAAACAAGGTCAAAGGCCTCCGGATCAAAGTCCTCCCCCAGGGAAATCCGGGTCAGCTGATACGGAAGCCCGCGCCACTTAAGCCTTTGGCAGAGAGAAAGGAGGTTCCCCCGGTCACCATAGAGGTTTAAAAGGTCGGGATAAAGATGGCATATTCGGAGCGCTTCCATGAATGACCTCCTGGTCAAAGTTTCTTAAGCCCAAAATTCCGGCAGAGAAAAATGCTTGGACAGTTCCCTGCGGATCGTAAGCATCGCGGTGTAGGTAGGCAAAAGGGTCAGGCATTCCCCGGGAGCCATGGCGCCGAGAGCGTTTTGGATCAATTGGCTGTATGAAGGTTCCACATGGATGTCCCCTTCGTCAAAACCGCTGTATTTCAACCGGAGTGCCATGTCCCACTTCCGCCTGCCGCATACGGAGATCCGGGCCGGGATGCCGGGCGCATCGCTGAAGCTTTCAAAATCCACATCCCATATCCATGAAACATCCGTACCGTCCGCGATGTTGTCATTCAGAAGAAAGGCGGCATGCAGCCCCGCCTTGACAGGGGCAAGGTGAGCAAGCACCTGATTGAACCCGGCCGGATTTTTCACCAGGATCAGTTTGATCTGGCGATCGCCGCAATTTAAGGTCTCCATGCGCCCGAAACCGCTTTGAAAACGTGCGACAGCCGCGGTCACCGCCTGGACGGGCAGGTTCAGCGCAAACCCGCATCCTGCGGCTGCCAGGGCATTGTAGAGATTGTAAAGGCCGGGAAGAGCGATATCCATCCGGATGGTCTGCTCCTCTTGCCCGGGAAGACGAAGATTTACGTCAACAGACATTCCCCCGGTATCCTCCCTTAGGATGCGGGTACAGGCTACCTGGAGCCCCGGCCTTGAGTATCCGCAGCCAGGACAGCAAAACCCGCCCAGGTGACCGTATGTCCGATGGGCATAGGCATAGCGGGAACCGCAATAAATGCAGTGGAGGGCGTCCAGGTCAGTTTTCGCTGGGTCACCTGAGACTGCGGATGCTTCCACTCCGTAAAAAAATACCGGGCCTTTGCTGTCTTTGGCCAGGGAGGTGCAAAGGGAATCATCTGCATTCAGGATCAGCGCTGTGTCAGGGCCGGTATGCGCAAGACCCTCCCGGACGGCGTTTAGAGTAGAGTACAGTTCCCCGTATCTGTCCAGCTGGTCCCGAAAAAAATTCGTCACCACGACAGCATGGGGGCGCATCCGGGTGCAGGCCAGACGAAAGGCGGCCTCATCCAGTTCAAGGAGGGCTGTGTCCGCCGAAAACGACCCCTTCAGGCTGCATTTTTCCACCAGCATGGCCGCAATGCCATTGAGAAGGTTGGAACCGGACCGGTTGCTGATATGTGAAATGCCTGCCCGGTCCAGTATTTCGCTGATGATCCGCGCAGTGGTGGTTTTCCCGTTCGTGCCGGTTACCAGGATGATCCGAAGAGGTAAAGTCAGTATCTGAAGCAGGTCCGGCTGGATCCAGAGAGCAGCCTTGCCGGGGAGGGAAGTCCCGCCCCGCCCAAACTTCCTTAGAAGCAACACCAGAAATTTCGCTGTGATAATGGCTGCCCTTGTCCGCATCCGTCGGTTTTCCTCATTCCACGCCGGCTTGGATACACCGGCTTTTCGTACAATCATTATATCATACGTTTGCAGGCGGGCGGCAATATGGTATAATTTTTTTGCACATCCGGGCGGATGTGAGATCGGTCCCCGGCCCATCGACCTTCATATCAAGGCATTGCGGCTGATGGGGGCCAGCATCAGCGACACGCAGTACGGGGTCATCACCTGTGAAGCAGGTCGGCTGAAGGGATGCGAGATCCACCTGGACTATCCCAGTGTCGGGGCGACGGAGAACATCATGCTGTGTTCGATTTTTGCCTTGGGGGATACTGTGATCCGAAATGCCGCCCGGGAACCGGAAATCGTGGACCTGCAATCATACCTGGTGAAGGCGGGTGCCCGGATCCGTGGCGCGGGAAGCGAGGAGATCCGGATCGAAGGCCTGGGTCCGGGGGCCCGCCTGTCCGATGTGGAATACTCGGTGATGCCGGACCGGATCGTGGCCGGAACCTTTTTGACGGCCGTGGCAGCTACAGGAGGCAGGCTCTGCCTGGATGGAGTAGTGCCGGAACACATGTCATCCATTTTTTCTGTTTTAAAGGAAAGCGGATGCGAACTTACGGTGCGAAAGGATCGTGTGGATCTAAGAGCGCCCCCCCGGACCCGGGCGGTGGACATGATCCGGACACTGCCTTACCCGGGATTCCCCACCGATATGCAGCCCCAGATGATG
>DOHE01000033.1:0-2453 GCA_003535395.1 Clostridiales bacterium
AGGCGGAAAAATCGTGGAAAATTTCGGATTCCATAATGAATATATCTGCGATATAGGTGTGGCAGTCAGCAGCGATGGGATCCAGTTTGAGAAGGATTTGGAGCACAGCCCATTATTCCGAAAAAATGGAGACGAAAAATTTGGTTTTGAAGATGTGTGTGTAGTCCGTCATCAGGATCGATACTACCTGTTCTGCAACCGGTGGGACAAGAATAACATGGCCGATACAAACATCTCCGGGGCATTTCTGGCAGTCTCCCGGGATCTTTTGCACTGGGAAAAGGTGGGCCTGCTGTTTTCCGGTACCGACGCCATTCACAGGAATCCTTGCATCGTCCAAAATCCGGACAATGAAGCAGTCCGGGTCAACGGAAAATTTGTCATGTACTTAAATCATGGCCGGATGGCCTATTCCGATGACCTGATCAACTGGACGCCGAAAAAGGTGGACAAACCCTGGCCGGGCGGGGAAAACTGCTTTGCCCTGACCGGGTACAGGAAAGGGTATGAGGATAAGATATTGATTTTTACCGGGGGGCATCATACAGGACACTATTATGCCATCGGAGAGGTACTGCTTGATACGAAGGATCCGGAAAAAGCTCTGGAATGGCTTCCCCGGCCTGTTCTATATGCAGAATCTCAATATGNNACCAGCCGATCTCCTATTGGCGGGATACCGTTTTTTTTACCGGAATGACCCGTTGTAACGGTCGATGGATGCTGTATTATGGAGGAAGCGAGTATTATACGTGTCTGGCGCTGGCGGATGCCGACTGAAACAGGAGGTGCAGGATTTTGAAGGAACTGTTATTATCATCCGGGCAGGTTGAATGGAAGGCAGCCGGTTTTCAGCCGGGTCTTCCCACCTGGATCCTGAAAGACAAACGGAAGGACTTTTCAACTGCCGACTCGGATAGTCCCGTAACGGAATGGTTTGATATCACTGTACCCGGAGGAATCCAATACGACCTGTTTAGGCACAGCTTGATCCCGAACCCCTATCAGGATATGAATTCACTTTACTGCGAGTGGGTTGAGCACCGGTGGTGGGTCTGCCAAACCTGTTTTGACAAAAATGTTATCCTGGCTTCCTGGGAGGGGAACAACCCTCCCAGCCGGGTTGAACTGTTCCTGGAAGGCCTGGATTACGAAGCGGATATATACCTCGAAGGGATCCTGCTGGGTGCTCACAGGGGGATGTTCCATCCTGCGGTTTTCGATATCACGGATTTGTTTGAGAGATCAACGGCCGAAAACGGGAAGATGCACCTGATCATTGTACTGAAGGGTGCGCCGGAGGAGCAGGGCCAGTATGGATGGACATCCCGGACAACTACCCAAAAAAGCCGCTTCAACTACAAGTGGGATTTCTCCACACGCCTGGTGAATATAGGGATCTGGAAGGATGTGAAGATCCGCCTCTATGATGAATGGAGCCTGGAATATCCGGGAGTCTGGTCCGATCATGATGGAAACACCGGCAAGCTGGTGATGGAAACTGGAGTGATCGCACATCATTCCGATCCGGTGATTGCCTCTCAGCCCTGCACGCTCCGGGTGGAATGTCTGGACCCGGATCGAAAAGACAGCAGGATTTTCCGGGAGGAGGTCGTATCCGCGGCCGCAGGGGAACGGATCCGGATGGAGATCCATTATCCGGATGCCCAGCCTTGGTGGCCCAACGGGCATGGAGCTCAGCCTCTGGTTGATGTGCGGTTGATACTGATCTGTCAAGGGCGTCGATTGGATGAATGGACATGCAAAACCGGTTTCCGGAGACTTGAATACCGGCATAATGAGGGGAGCCCCAGTGGAGCCCTACCCTACACCTATGCGGTCAATGGGAAACGCATCTATGCCAAGGGAGTCAACCTGGTCCCCCTGGATCATCTGTACGGAAACCTCAGGCCCGAACAATACGAATATCTGGTCTTGTGCATGCGCCATGCCAATGTGAATCTTGTCCGGGTCTGGGGCGGCGGGTTGGTGGAACAGGACCTGTTCTATCAACTCTGTGACCGGTACGGGATCCTGGTTTGGCAGGAATTTATTCAATCCAGCTCCGGCATTGAGAATGTTCCTGCAAAAGGAAAGGATTTTCTGGACTTGCTGGCGGAATCTGCCCGTTATGCGGTTCAAACGTTGCGCAGCCATGTTTCCCTGAGCATGTGGGGGGGAGGCAACGAGTTGATGGATGCAGACCGGAACCCGGCGAATTATGGGGATGAAAACATTTCCATGCTTCGTGATATCGTCAAAAAATATGATCCGCAGCGTTATTTCCTGCCCACATCGTCTTCCGGCCCATTTTTCTCGGTATTCGCCGACAAGCCGGGGATCAGCCATGATGTGCACGGTGCCTGGTCCTACCGGGGAAATCCCGCGCATTATGCTGTTTATAATCAAAGCGACTGCCTGTTTCATGGGGAATTTGGGACCAACGGCGCCTC
>DOHE01000033.1:2484-6344 GCA_003535395.1 Clostridiales bacterium
TGGCGGCATCATGGCGGCCATTGGTGGAATTCGGTGGAGCGGGACGAAAAATTCTTTGGGAAATTTCCCCGTACCCAAGAAGCATTGGGAACCTATACTTTTTGCAGCCAGTGGGTCCAGGCGGAGGGACTGCGGTATATCATCGAAGCCAACCGGCGCAGGAAGTTCCGGAACAGCGGAGAAGCTATCTGGCAGATGAACGAACCTTGGCCCAATATCGGGTGTACCAGCCTGACCGATTGGTTCGGGGAAGCAAAAATGGCTTATTATTGGACCAGGAAGGCCTATGAGTCTTTGCACCCCTCCCTGCGGTATGAACGGCTGGACTATCCGGTAGGCAGTCTCTTCAATGCTGTTCCGGCCATCAACAACAGTTCGGATGAGAGCCTTCAGGTTCTTCTGGAAATCAGTGTGATGGATATGAAAGGCCAGGTCCTGTATCAATGGATGGATCCGGTTTATGTTCCCGGCAATGCTGCCGTGCTGCTGAAGCCTCTTTCTTTTAAAATCATCCCAGCACTCACATCCCTCTTTTTTGTGCGCATGCGGATCTATTTGGATGGGGAAGCACCGGGACAGGCGGGGGCTGAAGCCGAGGCAAAGGCTGAAAACATTTATTATTTCAGTACAGAAAAAGAAGAATATTATGCCGGTGCGCTTTCCCAGGAGGGAGCCGGGAGCCGGGGTTTGGATGTCCAGGTCATATCCAAAGCAAGGGGGACCGATGGCCTGCCCAACTGGGGAAACGGTTTTACATGGCTGGATGGGGCCAACAGCTGGGAGTATACCTGCCATGTGACCAACCGGAGCGGGCATGTCCTTTTTCACGTGTATCCGGAGGAACAGACGGATTTCTACTGGATGTTGGCGGACAGGGCATACGAGACGTTGTTTCCGGGTGAATCCCGAGAGTTTCGCATCCTCTGCATTCCACGTTCAGCGGGAGGGTTTCTGGGGGAGATGATCCCTGGAGCAAACGACCGCTCCGTTTCAGGGAATGGTTCCCCGGAACCGGAGATCCGGTTTCAATGCATTGAGCCGATTAGGGGAGGCATTGGAGAATGAAAAAGGTCCTGCTCATCGGCGACTCCATCCGGATCGGCTACCAGCCGGAAGTCCAGCGACAGCTCGCAGGGATATGGGAAGTGGCTGGGCCAAAGGAAAACTGCATGTTTTCCGGTTATACGCTGAAAATGATCCGAAGATGGCTGGAAGAGTTCGGGCCCGTGGATGTGGTCCATTGGAACAACGGAATTTGGGATGTAGGGCGCCATACCGATGGGGAGGTGTTCACACCTTTGCCCTATTATCTGGATAATCTGACCCGAACCCTTCGGGTCCTGAAGTCCGTGGGGATCAGGGTCGTATGGGCTTCCACCACTCCAGTGAACGATGCCCATCCCAACATCCGTAACGCGGATATCCTGCGATACAACTGCGCATCCGGTCAACTGATGGCAGACAACGGGATACCCGTCAATGACCTGCATGCAGTCGTCAGCCGTAATATCGATATGTATATATCCGGTACGGATTTTGTTCATTTGAGTCCGGAAGGCGTTGCAGTATGTGCGGAAGCGGTGGGGAAGGCATTGTGCAGGGAAGGCATTGGGTGAGCGGGAAAGCATTGAATGAGCGGGGAAAGAGGATGATGCGATGACAGGCAGGGAGCACAGGGAAAACCTGTTGCGGGCCATGGAGTTTTATTATCCGGAATGGATCCCCTGCAGGGTTTCCATTCCGGCACGGTACTGGGCGGAAGAACGCGAGCGTTGTACTCGCCTGGTGCAGAACCATCCGCGTATTTTTCCGAATCAAAATATTGAAGAGTACGGGCATATCCATCCCCGGGCGACGAAGGGGATCCTCAGGGACAGCTGGGGATGCGTGTGGCGCAATGAGCAGGATGGCATCATCGGGCAGGTGGCAGAATCGCCCCTGGATGATTGGGATAAATTAAAAACCTATTCACCGCCGGATCCCCTGAAGGATGGCGTTTTTGGGGAACGGAACTGGGAAGCGGTCGCGCTTCGTTTTAAGGCCATGAAGGAGCGGGGTGAATTTACTGAAGGGGACGGGGAAAATCTGTTTGACAGGCTGTATGCTCTTCGGGGATTCGAAAACCTGATGATGGATATTGCCTTGGATGATCCTCATCTGCCTGTCCTGGTGGATATGCTTCGGGAATATGAACTGAAGCTGGTGGACAAATGGTTGGAAATCGGAGTGGACCGGATGTATTTCCATACGGACATCGGCACCCAGCAGTCCCTGATGATCCATCCCGACCAGTTTCGAAAGTACCTGAAACCTCTTTTCAGGGAGCTGTTTCAAAAATGCAGGAATGCGGGGACCCATGTGCGGTTGTCTTCGGATGGTGTGCTCCTGCCAATTGTGGATGATTTGATCGAATGCGGCATATCCATGCATGATCCGCAGTTTCGGGCCAACGGACTGGAACGGATCGCAAAATACTACAGGGGAAAAATCTGCATTGAGCTGGATCTGGACAGACAAATGTTTCCTTTCTGCACGCCGGATGATATATTAAGACATGTCAGGTAATCTGTGGAGGCCTTGTACCTCCCGGAGGGCGGATTGATGCTGGCGGCTCTCAACATGCCGGAAGTACCGTTTGAAAATATTGAAGCCCAATGCAGTGCGCTTGAGGAATACTGCTTTGCCTGGCCGAATCGCCGGCGGAAAGGTGGATAAGGAAACATGGAAGAAAGGACCAAGACCCCGAACATCCTTTGGATCTGTACCGATCAGCAACGGTTTGATACCATCCGGGCTCTGGGGAATCCCCACATCCGAACACCCAACCTGGATCGGTTGGTCAGGGAGGGAGTCAGTTTTTTGAACGCATACACCCAAAGTCCGGTTTGCACTCCCAGCCGGGCCTGTTTTCTGACGGGCAGGTATCCCCGGACCACACGGGCAACGAAAAACGGAGCGGACTATTTTCCGGCTGACGAGGTGTTGGTGACCCGTTTGCTGGCGGACAGGGGGTACGACTGCGGCCTGGTGGGAAAGCTGCACTTGTCTGCTGCCCAGGGGCGGGTGGAGGTGCGCCCGGACCATGACGGGTACCGGATGTTCAAATGGAGCCATCATCCGGAGCCGGACTGGCCGGAAAAGCATGATTACGCCATTTGGCTGGAAGAGCAGGGCATCTGGTGGGAAGAACATTATCAGGGGCGAAATGGAGGTATCGAACCGCAATTTCATCAAACCACCTGGTGTGTAAACGAGGCTGTCCGGTTCATGGAGGAAAAGAGAGACGGCCGGCCGTGGCTGTTGTCTGTCAATCCCTTTGATCCCCATCCTGCGTTCGACCCTCCGGCAGAATACCGGCAAAGGTACAGTACCGAAGATATGCCATCCCCCAAATGGCGCAAGGGAGAGTTGGAAACCAAGCCGAAACACCAGCTGAAGGACTACCAATATGGAGGGCAGGATGGAGCAGGGCCCGCAGTGGCGGGAATGAATGAAACAGAAAAGAAGGAATATATTGCCGATTATTATGCCATGATCTCTCTGATCGACGACCAGTTAGGCCGGCTATTGGATACGCTGGAAAGAACGGGGCAGAAGGAAAATACGGTCATCTTTTTTCATAGTGATCATGGAGAAATGCTGTGTGATCATGGGCTGATCCTGAAAGGTGCGTATTTCTACCAGGAACTGGTACACATTCCCCTCATCGTATCCTGGCCTGGACATTTTCCGAGCGGGGTTCAAAGCAGGGCGCTGGTGGAGCTGGTGGATCTGCCTGAGACCATCCTCGAACTGACAGGGCAGGAAGTCCCCTACTATATGCAGGGACGGAGCCTTCTGCCGATCCTGCAGGGCAAGGC
>DOHE01000255.1:0-2039 GCA_003535395.1 Clostridiales bacterium
GAGCTTCGGTACTCGGAGACGGCTTTTGTGAAAAGGCTGGGTGAAAAAGCTTTCCATCTCCGCTATTTTACACCAACCGATGAGGTGGATCTCTGCGGCCATGCCACCATAGCCTCTTTTGGGGTTCTGGTGGAGGAAGGGATGATCCGGTCGGGGGATTTCTGCAACCTTCAGACGAAAGCCGGATCCCTCCAGGTGGAAATCCGTCAGGGGATGGTCTTTATGGAGATGGGAGAAGCTGCTCTTCTGGGACCTGTACCGGATCTCCCGGCTCTTGCCGGGGTTCTCGGTATTTCTGAATCGGATTTTGCCATGGAACCGGCCATTGTATCCACTGGACTGCCGGACATTTTGGCCCCCGTTTCAAGCAGGGACCAGCTTCTTTCTATGAAACCGGATTTCCCGGCCATGGCAGAGCTGTCCAGGGAGCTTTCGGTAGTAGGCGTCCACGCCTTCTGCCTGGATCCGGAGNNCTTCGCCCCTCTCTATGGAATCGATGAAGAAGCCGCCACAGGCACGGCCAATGGAGCACTGACCGAATATCTTTACCGGCAGGGCATCCTGAAGGACGAGGACCGGACCCTTTACCTCCAGGGGGAAAGTATGGGACGACCTTCGAGAATCCACGGAATATTTTCTGCAAGTAAAAAACCCAGAATCCGGATCGGAGGCAGTTGCCGGATGCTGGCCAAAGGAGAATTGCTGATATGACCGGACTATTTCTGCAGCCGGAAGGCTTTTATCAACAGGCTTCCGCCGTGCTGGAGCCGGAAATGATCGCATCCCCTGTTCCCGGATTTCCGGAACGGGGGATTTCCTGTTTCTCCAGAAAGCTGGTGGAGTTCCTGAAGGACCGTTATAATGGGGTCCCCATTGCCTTCTTCCGGACGGAAGAGGGGAAGATTCCTATTTATAAAATTTCCTGGGATGGGCAAGAAATCGCCCTTTTCATGTCCCGGGTTGGGGCGCCGGCGGCCGTGATCCAGCTGGAGGAAGTCCGGGCTATGGGGCTTCGAAAGATTTTCTATTTTGGCTCCTGCGGAGCGCTGGATCGGCAGATTGGTTTTGGAGACCTGATCCTTCCCCTGGGGGGAATCCGGGACGGCTGCCTGGTAGTGGAAATGGAATACACGGCCCTTCAGGCGGCGGCTGACTTTCGAAAGATGGAATTTGGGCAGCTCCTTTATTGCGAAGATAATTTGGATGGTGAAGATTGGGAAGCCAGAGGTTACTTGCCGGGAGACCCGGAACTGATGGAGCGGTGGCTGGAACTGCCCTTCCGGATCGTTGGCGGATTTTGAACAAGCCTGGGCCAAACTCGGGCTCCAGCCCTGATGGCCCCAACCCGGGCCCGATTTGGGAAGGTTTGGTCCGATTTTGGGCCGGTTTCGGGCCAGCCCCGGACCCGATTAGACAATAATCATACTTTGGGGGCAAAATTGGTATAAAATTTCCCAATTTTGCTTCCATTTTTTATGCAAAATACCTCGATTGCTTATTTAACGGAAAAATCCTCGACTATAAATCGAGGATTTCGTTTCATCACGTAAAGCGCACCTTTTTTGGCAACTTGCAATCCATTCTCAAAAAAATTTATACCAATTATTTGAAAAATTTCTCCGATTGTCTAAAATGCCCCAAATAGTGTCTCCTGGGGCTGCAAATGGTGCCCCAATGGGCCGGAATGGCGCCCGATGGAGTTTCCTGCGGTGACTTTACGGCCGGAGATGCTTTTCCAGCAAATCCAGATAAATATCGATGTTTTCCGGTTTGGGAAGAATGACCCGGGCGTGGGTGGCGTTCCCGCCGCCCTTTCCGTTGTAGATGGAAGCGGTTTCCCGGACCAGTTTGCCGCAGTCTGCTTTCTTCCCGTTGGAGAAGAACAGCAGGGTGGAGGCTTCCCGGCAGACAAGAGCCAGCAGTCCGTGAATCTCATCGGTCAGGGGACGGCCCAGCTGAGTCAGGTCCTCCAGATCCAGCCCTTCAAATTCCAGGATAGTCAGGGTATGACCATCCCGGAGCCGGGCAGCGGTTTCTTC
>DOHE01000255.1:2047-3218 GCA_003535395.1 Clostridiales bacterium
ATCTTATCCATCAAATCCCCGGTAGATGCGGAATAGCGCTTGTTGAGCTGATCCACCAGCTGATGCTTTTGCTGATAGTCGGATAACGCATCGGCTCCGGCATCGAAATAAATCCGGAACATGCCTTTGTAATTTTCCATTTTATAAATCTTAATCAATCCCACCTGGCCGGAGGTGGAGGGATGGGTGCCGCAGCAGGCTACGCAGTCTGCCGGATTCTCTAAGGATCCCACACAGACAATAGTGATGTCCTCCTCCAGGGCCAGCTGCTTTCTCATAGGAAGAGCGGCGGCTTCTTCCCGGCTCTCAAAGGTTCGTGTAATCACCGGAAGATTGGCCCAGACAGCCTGGTTGGCCAGAGTCTCGACTTTCTGCAGGATTTCCGGCGTCAGAGTCGTGCAGTCCGGATCCTCCTCCAGACTGATGTCTATGGTCATGTACTCTTCTCCCATGTGGAACCCCCGGTTGACCCCGCCGCATTCCTGATAAAAGATGCCAGACAGAATGTGTTCGCCGCAGTGACGCTGCATGTTGCGAAATCGGGCGGGCCAGTCCAGAACACCCTCTATGAGATCCCCTTCCTTCAGTCCTGATTCGCCCCGGATCTGATGAAAGATTAGATCTCCCTCCTCCCAGACTTTTTCCACAGCAAAACCGCCCAGCATGCCCCGGTCCCAGGGCTGGCCCCCTCCTTCCGGAAAAAAAGCGGTCTGATCCAGAACCAGGAGGTCCCCTTCTTTTGCCGGGAGAATCTGTTCGATTCGGCCTTGAAATTTCTTTAGATAAACATCCTTTTGATAAAGCTTGATGGTATTCATGAAATCCTTCCTTTGCTTTCTTTATCGACAAATATAAAATTATTATAGCACAAACCCGGGGTTTTGATATATAATAAGAAAAAAGTACTAGTTTGCTATATTGAAAAAAATACGGACAGGGGTCTTGACAACCGCTTTTTTTCGGTATTTTACGGAAGCCGCGGAATTTGAAGGTTTGCCTGAAAATCCGACAAAACGACACTTTTCGTGGTGACAGAAAATGGATGAGAACAGGCGGATCGGATGGTGTCGATAAAGGAAAAGAAATCTGTGGATAACTCTGAAAATTAATTGTGGAATACCTATTGACTACATTGGAAACAAAGGGCTAGAGGATTATGCACATATCCACA
>DOHE01000067.1 GCA_003535395.1 Clostridiales bacterium
GGGAGATCCGAAGCGGGATCCGCCGGAGCGTGCATGCGGATGTGGTGGACATCAACTGGATCCGGACCAGCTACCTGAATTCCCGGTATAAGCACATTCTGCTGCCGGTATGGTTTTCTGCCTATACATACGGCAAAAAGACATATCATTTTGTCGTGAACGGGCAAACAGGCGCAGTGAATGGGAAAAGGCCGGTGAGCTGGATCAAGGTGAGCCTGGTGGTGATCGCCGGGTTGGTCATCGCCGGATTGCTGTACAATTATTTCCGGACCTTCGCGATGTGAATTCCGAAGGAGATTCGCGAGGTGAATTCCGAAGGTCCAAATTGCGTGTGGTAAATTCCTTCCCTGCGCATTATAATGCATTATAACTCCGGTAACCGTCCGCACTGCGGTCTGCCTGCTGCTGAAGGAGATATGCCATGCTATTTAAAAATCTGGGGTATGATCTGAAAACCATCGTGGAGCGGGATCCGGCGGCACGGAACCGGCTGGAGGCGGCGCTGCTGTACCCGGGATTCCATGCCATTATCATGCATCGTCTGGCGCATATACTGCACAGGGCGGGACTTAAGTTCCTGGCTCGGTCCCTGTCCCAGTTCAGCCGCTGGTGGACCGGCATTGAAATCCATCCGGGAGCGGTCATCGGCCGCGGGCTGTTCATCGACCACGGCATGGGTGTCGTCATCGGGGAGACAGCGGAAATCGGTGACAACTGTACCATCTACCACGGGGTCACCCTGGGCGGGACGGGCAAACACAGGGGCAAGCGCCACCCAACCATCGGCAACAATGTGATGATCGGCACCGGGGCCAAGGTTTTAGGACCGTTCCGGGTAGGCAACAACGTGATGATCGGCGCCGGCTCGGTAGTGCTCAGCGAAGTGGAAGATGACTGCACGGTCATCGGCATCCCGGCCCGGGTGGTGCGCAAGCGCAACCGTCGTCTGACCCCCTGCGACACTATGGATCAGGTACATATCCCGGATCCCCTGTCCCAGGAGATCTGCAAGCTGAAAATCCGGCTGGATCAGATCGAGGCAGAGATCCGAAGACGGCATGAGCCTCCCGGCAATGAGCCGGCTCCGGCTGACCCGGACCCGAACAAGTAAAAATAAAGAAGGAGAACTGCACCCTATGAAACTCTACAACACTCTGACCCGCCAAAAGCAAGAGATAAAACCGCTCCTGGATAATACATTCCGCATCTACTCCTGCGGCCCCACCGTCTACAGCTACGCACATATCGGCAACATGCGCGCGTATCTGTTCATGGATGTGCTGCGCCGTGTGCTCAAATATAATGGATTCGGGCTGAAGCACGTGATGAATATTACGGATGTAGGCCATTTGGTTTCTGATGGGGACGAAGGGGAGGACAAGATGGCGCAGGCGGCCCGGGAGTCGAAGAAAACGCCCTGGGAGATCGCGGAACATTATACGGGATTGTTTTTGGAGGATTTAAAGCGGCTCAACATCGACATTCCGGAGATCCTGGCCAAGGCCACGGACCATATCCCGGAAATGATCGGTTTTGTTTCGGAGCTGATGGAGAAGGGGTATGGGTACGAGACCCGTGACGGGATTTACTTCGACATCTCCCGGTTTGCCGGCTACGGGAAGCTGTCCGGGCTGGACCTGGAAGGCCAGATTGCCGGCGCCCGGGTGGAGGTGAACCCGGAGAAGCGAAACCCCTACGATTTTGCCCTGTGGAAGAAGGCGCCGAAGGAGCACATCATGCAGTGGCAGAGCCCGTGGGGAATGGGTTATCCGGGATGGCACATCGAGTGCTCCGCCATGTCCCGGAAGTATCTGGGGGACACCTTCGACATCCATACCGGCGGCGTGGACCACATCCCGGTGCATCACGAGAACGAGATCGCCCAGTCGGATGCAGCCACAGGCCGACAGTCGGTGAAACTCTGGGCCCACAATGAATTCCTCCTCGTGGAGAATGGCAAGATGTCCAAGAGCCTCGGCAACACCTATACCTTGGCGGACTTGGAGCAGCGGGGGATCGCCCCGGTGACATACCGGTATTTTGTGATGAACGCGCATTATCGGAGCAAGCTGAATTTCACCTGGGAGGGGGTCAAGGCGGCCCAGACTGCCCTTTCCCGGTTCTATGAGGGAGCGGCTGCCCATGCCGCCGGCAGCGCTCCGGCAGACCCGGCTCTTTTGGCAGAGGCGCAGCGGGAATTCGAAGAGGCGGCTTCCGACGACCTCAACATCCCCAAGGCTCTGGGCATCGCCTGGAACCTGGTGCGAAGTCCGGTCAAATCCCGCGCCGTCTACGATTTGCTGCTGAAGCTGGATGAGATCCTGGGCCTGCACATCGGCGACGGTTTGAAAAACCTGGATCTGGACGGATCCGGGGAGGCAGTTGTGCCGCCGGAGGTTATGGAACTGGTCAAGCAGCGCCAGGAAGCGCGCAAAGCGAAAAATTGGATAATCGCCGATGAAATCCGGGACCAACTCGCCGCCATGGGCTACACGCTGGCGGATACCCCCGGCGGCGTGCAGGTGAAGAAGAGTTAGGCCCCGCCTGTGTCTGACCACCGAGCGCGTGGCAGCAGACTCGCCGGTAGCAGACTCGCCGGCAGCAGACTTGCCGGCAGCAGACTTGCCGGCAGCAGACTCGCCGGCAGCCAGGGGCCCTTGAAAAGGGGGCGAACATCATGGATATGGAAAAAGTCCCTGGCGGCGGACCCGGCAGCGGACCCGGCAGCGGAAGCATGCCGCCGGCCCTGCCCACCGTTCGATTGGGCACGGCGGAGGTGTCCCGGTTGATCATCGGGGGGAACCCTTTCAGCGGCAACTCCCATGTTAACGGGGAGATGGACCGGGAGATGATCGACTACTTTACCCTGGCCAACATCAAGCACACCCTCTTCCGCTGCATGGAAAATGGCATCAACACTATGCTTCTTCGCATGGACGAGCACATCATGCGCATGATCCACGAATTTCGGGCGGAAGGCGGCCGGATGCACTGGATCGCCCAGACTGCCCCGGAAATGGGCTCCTTGGAGGGAAACATCGCCCGGGCCATGCGTTTAAAGCCTGTCGCCATATACCACCACGGCACGATCACTGACCATTATTACAAGCGGCAGGAATTCGGAGAGCTTCGACGCCGCCTGGAAATCATCCGGAAGACTGGCCTGCCTGTAGGTCTTGGGACCCATATGCCAGAGGTGGTCCGCTATGCGGAGGAAAACGGCCTGGGCGCCGACTTCTACATGCTCAGCGTCTATAACCTGAGCCGTGCGGACCGGGTCAGCAGCGCCGTCACCGGAATCGCCAACAGCAACGAGCCCTTTTTTGAAGAGGACATCCCGGTCATGTACCAGACCCTCCGCAGCGTCGACAAGCCCTGCCTGGCCTTCAAGATTCTGGGCAGCACCCGCCGCTGCAGCACCCAGGAAGCCGTGCGTGCAGCTTTTGACGAAGCCTTTGCTTCCATCAAGCCAACGGATGCGGTGGTGGTGGGCATGTTCCCCCGGGACCTGGATCAGCCGGCTCTCAACAGCCGTTATACCCGGGAAGCCATCCAAAAGGCAGCGGACAGCCGGCATGCCAGTGGCTGAAGGCAATACCTGCCCGGCCGACTCACCGGCGGCAACGCGCCGGCAGCAACCAGCGAACTGTAATCAGCAAATGGAGGATATTGAATATGATATACGAACTGAGGATCTA
>DOHE01000099.1 GCA_003535395.1 Clostridiales bacterium
TGGCCCGTTTGGGCAATATCGACGGGAATCCCATCCGGCAGGACATCGAAGAGGCAGCAGGACTGGTATCCCCCTGCTTCATCCTGAACGTGATCCTGGATGAGGAGAAGCGGGTGGTGGATGCTGTGGCAGGGGATATGATCCTGGCTCACCGGGCAGGAGCTGAAAAACTGGATGACCTGGTCTGTGTGGACATTCCGGAAGCTGCAGATATTGTGATCGCCGGTTGCAGTTCACCCACAAGCACCAATTTATACCAGTCCACCAATGCTCTGCTCAACTGCGTCCGGCTGGATCAGCCGATCGTGAAGAAAGGCGGGGTCATCATTCTCGTTTCCCCTTGCACAGAGGGGATCGGTGGCAGCGGAGGGTATTTTCCACTGATCAGTGAACCTGCAGATGCTCAGGGCATCCTGGACAGGATTTCTCAGCCGGGATTCTTTGTAGATGACCAGTGGGCGGCCCAGCAGTGGGCCATGATCCTGCTTCAGGCAGAGATCCTGCTGGTGGCGGAGGGAATATCGCCGGAAACTGCAAAGGCAATGAAGACGATTGTATTTCCGTCTTTGGAAGCCGCCATGCAGGAAGCCCTTGGCAAGAAGGGCAAGGAGGCAAGGATCACCGTACTCACAGATTCTCCATATACCATACCGAGGTTGACACGAGTAACCCGCTGATGTAAAATCAACGCATGGATCACAGAAAAAAGAATGTCACCAGTGCAGATGTAGCGAAAAAAGCCGGAGTTTCGCGCGCGACGGTTTCTTATATCCTCAACAACCGAAGGGATTCAAGGGTCGCAGAGGCAACCCGGTCCAGGGTGATGGAAGCAGCTGAATCACTGGGCTATCAGCCGGATATCCATGCCCGGGCTATGAAGACAGGCTGCTCCATGGCCATCGGCATCGTTTCCCGCAGAAGTGTGACAGAATCCCGGTTTACCCGTGTGCTGCATGGAGTTCGTGAGCAGTTTCATGCAAGAGGTTATACCCTCACCCTGTGTTCTGACGAGATATCCTCCGGGGGAAAACCGGAGTATCTTCGGCTCTTTCTTGAAAAAAGGCTGGACGGTGTGATTTTTCTGTCCAGGCTGGAAGACGAAACGGCTGCTGAGATGGAAACCCGGCTGCATTGGATCACCGATGCACGACTGCCCTGTGTTTTTTCTGATTTTCATATGCAGGCAGGCGGATTTCCAAAGGTGGATATTGACTATGCCCAGGGTGCTTATACGGCAATCAGGCATCTGTTGAAAAAAGGGCACCGGAACATAGGTCTTTTCATCCCGACATCGGACAATCCTCAGGAGGAGCAGCGGCGCAAGGGTGCTGAACAGGCTGTTGCGGAAATACCGGATGCGCGCCTGATCCTTTACACATTCCGCCCGGGAAAAGACGATCTCGGTGCCGCACTTCGTTCCGTTTTGATGGGAAGATCCGGATTTACTGCCCTGGCAGGAGCCTGGATCTATCATTCTGCACATATCCTGCAGCTGGGAGCGCAGATGGGGATCCGTATCCCTGATGAACTGGCGGTGATTTCGCTGGCAGATGATCACTATATCCATATACTGCAGCCCAGGCTGTCCTGCGTGAATCTGCCTCTCTACGAACTGGGTCATGAAAGTGCCGGGAAACTGCTCGAACTGATGGAAGGAAGGGAGGCGGGGGAGGACAGGAAACTGCCGTGCAGTCTCTGCCTGCTGGATTCCTGTTGATCCATATCCGGGCTGTGCATGCCCGTCTGTGAGCATTATGTATACATCCAAATAATCATAAATCGTAAAGGGGTTTGAATCAAATGAGAGTATTGTTTTTGGATTTGGACACACTGCGGCCGGATCACCTGGGGTGTTACGGATACCCCCGGAATACATCCCCCAACATCGACAGGATCGCCCGTGAAGGGGGNNGAAGGAGAGACCCGCGGCTTTGCGGACAGGATGCGTCACGAAAGCCTGCCGGCCATTTTTCGGCAAAAGGGTTTCAACACGGTGTCTATCAGCCCCTTTGCAGAGAGACACTCTGCCTGGTGGTTTTACAGCGGGTTCAATGAAATGCACAATACAGGGAAAAGCGGCATGGAATCTGCCGAGGATGTGACCCCGGTCGTCCTGGACTGGATCCGGGATCATGCAGCCGGAGAGGACTGGTTCCTGCATATCAATTACTGGGACCCGCACACTCCGTACCGGGCACCGGAATCTTTCGGGAATGCCTTTGCCGATGAGCCTTTGCCGGTGGAATGGATCGATAAAGAAGTGTTTGCAGGACATCTTCGAAAAATCGGTCCCCACGGTGCCCGTGAGATCATGATGTACAATTCTGTGCCAAGTCCCAGGTATCCGAGACATCCGGGCGAACTCTGCAACCTGGAAGATGTGCGCAGGATGATCGACGGCTATGACAATGGCATCCGCTATATGGATTCCCATATCGGTCAAATTTTTGCAGCATTGGAAGAGAAGGGGGTCATGGAAGACCTGGCGGTGATCATTTCCTCCGATCACGGGGAAAACATGGGAGAATTGGGGATTTACGGCGAACATGCCACGGCAGATGGCATTACTCCCCACATCCCCATGATCATCCGCTGGCCGGGATGCAAGGCGGAACATGTGGACAACGGTCTGCATTACAACCTGGATCTGGTCCCCACCCTGGCAGAGTTGCTGCAGGTGAAGCCAAAAGACAGTTGGGATGGGCAAAGCTATGCAGCTTCGTTGAAAAACGGGGAGGATACCGGACGGGAATATCTTGTTCTGGGTCAATGTGCNNATGTTTGCCAGCGGAGCGTCCGCTTTGAGGATTGGATCTACATCCGCACCTATCATGACGGATTTCATCTGTTCCCGGATGAGATGCTGTTTAACCTCCGGGAGGATCCGCATGAAGTGAATGATCTGGCGCTGAAGCGGAAAGATGTCTGTATGCAGGCGGTTTATTATATGATGCAATGGCATGACACAATGATGAAAACGATGAAATATCAGGTGGATCCTCTTTGGACCGTGATCCGGGAAGGCGGGCCGGCCCACGCCCGCAGACAGCTTAAAAAATACGCTTTACGCCTGGCGGAGACAGGCCGCGGTGATGATATCGACCTCCTGAAACGAAGACATCCGGCGGAATTTGCTTAGACAAGAGACATCGTCAGTACTGGCGGCCGAGACAGGGATAGAAGCGGAAGATGAGGTAGAGTCGGAAGCGGAGACGAAGGCATGGAGGCGCATCGGTATTGGTAGAATTCCGAAGAAACCGGCATCCGGGGCGTTTCTCATGGCTGTTGATCCTGTCAGCCTTCTTTTTGGCTATTTTCCTCATATACCTGCTGGTCGGAAAACATGGAAACGTCCAGGGCGATCCTCATACCCGAACAACAGGGGACATATCGCGGATATCTGCCGGGCAGAGCGGCACGACGCGGACACTAACACTGGCGCCGTCACAGACGTTGACGCCGTCACAGGCGTTGACGCCATCACAGACATCAGCGCCGTCACAGACATTGGCGCCGCTGCAAACAGCCATGCCGGAGGTTCTGACAGGCAATGTCCGCCTTAAAGTCCCTTTTGTGTCCCAATGGCCGGAATTGCCAACAGGTTGTGAGATCACGGCGGCGGCGATGCTGCTCCAATATTATGGTTTACCCGCGGACAAGTATGACATGGCGTGGAATTATCTTGATATCAATTCCTATTTCTATTACGACGAATTTGGCGTCCTGTTCGGACCGGATCCCAACGACTATTTTATCGGAGATCCGGAGACATTTGGCGGGTACGGCTGCTTCGCGCCCGTCATTGTCCGGTCAATGAACCGGTATCTTCAAGATCGCAATAGCAGCCTGACCGCGTACAACATGACCGGCTGCCTGTTTTCCGATCTCATCGGATGGCTGGAAAAGGGAATGCCGGTCCTGGTGTGGGCCAGCGGATACATGACCGACTTGTTCATATCGGACAGTTGGATGCTTCCCAGCGGTGAACGGTTTACTTGGCCAGGCAACGAGCATTGCCTGGTTCTGACCGGTTATGATGAAAACGGCCTTTGGTTCAATGATCCCCTGATGGACCAGGAAGCCTACGGAATCCTGCAGTATTCGGCCGAGGCGTTTGCCACCTATTGGCAGTTTCTTGGCCGGCAGACCATCCTGATCCGATGACGGGCGGCGGAGGCGGAATGGATACTCAATCACTAAGGAGGCGTTATCCCCATGAAATTGACAATCAACCAGCTGACAGTCATTCTGGACGACAGTAACGGCGGTATCCTGTCCCTATCCCATCCGAAAGCGCGGCAGATCCTGTCCGTTGCGCCGGAGCAGGCCTGCCTGCTGGATGTGGCATATCCGATACCATCCTTCATTCCCATGCGCCTGGCTGCCAGGTTCTCGCGGGCTGAAATCAGCGGGGAAGAAAATGGCGCTGTCCGGATCCACTGGCCGGCCCTCGGGCCTTCCCGCCGGCATGTTCCCCTGCCGGAAGGACGCGTCAGTGCCACG
>DOHE01000224.1 GCA_003535395.1 Clostridiales bacterium
CGGGGATCACCCACTTTGACCTGGCAAACAACTATGGTCCGCCTCCAGGTTCTGCAGAGGAGAATTTTGGGCGGCTGCTGAGAGATGATTTCAGTGGATACCGTGATGAACTCGTGATTTCCACGAAAGCCGGATATTATATGTGGCCGGGGCCGTACGGCGACTGGGGATCACGCAAGTATCTCCTCTCCAGCCTGGATCAGAGCCTTAAACGGATGGGTTTGGAATATGTGGATATCTTTTATTCTCATCGCGCGGATCCCACTACACCCCTGGAAGAGACCATGGGGGCACTGGATGCAGCTATTCGGCAGGGGAAAGCCCTGTATGCCGGGATTTCCAGTTATGATGCAGCCCGGACCCGGGAAGCAGCCAAAATTCTGAAACAGCTGGGTACACCCTGCCTGATCCACCAACCGTCCTATTCCATGTTCAACCGGTGGATCGAGGGAGGCCTGCAACAGGTGCTGGCGGAAGAAGGGATTGGCACCATCGCCTTCTGTCCTTTGGCTCAGGGCCTTCTTACCAACAGATATCTGGAAGGAGTGCCGGAGGATTCCAGAGCATCAAAAAATACCGGTTTCCTGAACCAGGTGACCCAGGAAAAAATCATGAAAGTGCGTGAACTCAGTAAAATCGCTGGGGCAAGGGGTCAGACCATGTCCCAAATGGCCCTTGCCTGGGTGCTCCGGGAAGGCAGAGTCACTTCAGCGCTCATCGGTGCCAGCCGCACAGAGCAGCTGGAGGAAAATGTGAAAGCTTTAACCAACCTGGAATTTACCAGGGAAGAACTGGAACGGATCCAGGCCATCCTTGGATGATCTGCCCTGGCGGTTGGACAGAACTCCTCCTGTTCGCAGTTTCGCACCTGCGAGGTACTAAAGGTCCACATGCGCCAGATATTCTGACGGGCTCTTGTGCAGGTGCAGCCGGAACGCCCGGTTGAAGGTGGCCATGCTGCCAAACCCGCTGTCCAGTGCAGCCCGGGTCAGGGGTTGGCCCTGGCCTATGAGGGACAGGGCCTTTTTCAATCGGAAAACAGTCAGATAATCCGCAAAGGACATGCCGGCCGCCTGCCGGAAGAGGCGGCAGAAATGGGGGATGCTGAAACTGGATGCTGATGCGGCGTCCACCAGCCGGAGCGGATCCGGATAATGACTTTCCACCAGCTCNNACAGCTCAAATGTATTGGCCAGCAGGGACCGGGCTTTGTCCCGCATCTTCAGGTTAGACCGGCTTACGGAAAGATGGCCGAAATGCCTTTCCAGCAAGCCTGCCGCTTCCAGCGCCCGCCCCTGGACCAGCAGATCTCTCCCCGGTCCCTTGGACTCATAGGCTGCAAACAGGCGGAGCAGGCAGTCCCGCAGCTCCTGACCCGGCAGGCTGTCACCGGATAATGGCAGTGGATATTCGATCCCGTCGAAGATCCGGTCTGCGGAAGCAGCCAGGTCGGCAAGACCGTCGGCAATGGACCGGTCAAACTGGACTACCAGGATGCGGCAGGACTGATCCGGTTCCGTATACGTGGAATGGATATTCCCGCTCCCGATGATGACCAGGTCTCCCTCTCCTGCCTTGAAATGGGAGAGATTCACCTGCTGCATGGCTGTCCCCTTCTGGAAATACAGCAGTTCCATCATGTCATGCCAGTGCGGATGGGCAAACACGGGACTTGCGGCAGAGTCCCGGAGCAGGATCCGGACCGGGATGCGCAGGTCGGGCAGGGATATATTTTCGTAATATGGTTCGGGTTCGGGGAAAGTGTGGGTCAAGCCATCCAAACCTCCTGACATATTCATATTTTCATGCATCATGCGAATATTTCTGCGAGGTCAATGACAAGGTTGCCGTTAAAGATCTCCACTGGCACCGAATCGCCGCCCTTATAGATCCGGGTCCGGTCAAAGCGCTGATCGCTGCCCGGCAGAAAGACAGTGACAGAATGTTCGTCCGGCCGGATCACCCAGTATTCGCGAACACCGATACGCTCATACAGATCGAACTTTGCCGTTACATCTTTTAGGGATGTCGCTGGGGACAGGATTTCTGCCACCAGGTCCGGGGAGCCCTTGCAGCCTCGCTTGTCCAGCTTGTTCCTGTCACAGACCACCAGCAGGTCCGGCTGTACCACATCCCGGATCTCCTCATCCGGGGCATCCGGCCATGGCGGGATCCGCAGATCGAAGGGAGCTGCAAGCACCTTGCAGGGCTTTCCTTTCATAAAAAAATAGAAAAGGGATGTCAGTGCAGCGGAGATGGACTGATGGTCATAGGATGGAGCGGGGCTCATATTATAAGGGACCCCGCCGATGATTTCCCATCGTTCATCCTCCGGCCAGCCAAGATAATCTGCGTAGGTATATCCCTTCTCTGTTTCTGATGCAGTATAGGGCACTGCCGGTTCCGCGGTGCGATCCCGGACGGCGCGATCCCGGACGGCGCCTTTCACGCGGCTCACGCAGCTCACGCGATCATTCACCCATTGCTGGTCCCGGTATTCGTTCATATAACTGCGGACCGCCTGCCGGATGAATTCTGAGCGGGACCGTGATTCTGCCTTGGCCATCGCGTCGATCTGCTGCAGAAAGTCCCTGTGAAAGGAAAGATTCACCGTAATGCTTGACATGAAGCACCTCCAAAAACAATACAATTCATGTACATATATTGTATTAAATTTGCATGTAAATGTCAAGGTGTCCTGATTGCCAGCTTCAAGTCCTGTATCAAGAACAGACAGCCGCAGACGGCTATCCGGTATTCCAGGTGCGGGTATGTCACGGACGGCAGTATCACCAATCTGCCGTTGTACCTTGCCCCGATAACGAATAAGCTGATATAACGGATGGATGATAGCAAGCAGATGGGCGAGGCGAAAATTCGGCAATCGTTGTTGACATAAGATATTATCAGGCATATTATATTGGCAACAAAGCCACTCTGCAAGGCAACCTGCAGGATAATTCGGCGAGGCGATTCATAATCCGGCTAGATTTAAGTACATGCGTGGAGTTACTATATTAATGGAAATAATACGGAAAAGAGCAGGGATTTTGGCATGATACTTTATGAAAAGAACCGGTTTGGGAATGAAAATACATTTCTTATTGGGCACTGCGAAAACCGGGAAATGGTTCTTCATTTTCACCGGTGTTTTGAGTTTATGTATCTGGAAGAGGGAGAGCTTTCTATTACGTTAAATGATTGTGAGGGAATCTTATATAAGGGACAGGGGGCTTTGATTTTTCCCAACCAGCTTCATGCATATCATACGAAGGAGTATTCGAAGACCACGATGTTTATCTTCTCCCCGGAGCTGGTTGCACATTTTACAAATTTTATCAGGAATAAAACGGCTTCCTCCCACTTGTTTCAGGCAGATGGACTGGATTTGTCATCGATACGGACCGATGACAACATATTTTCCATTAAATCGAATCTTTACCGAATTTGTGGTGAATTTTTCAGCAGTGTTACGTTAACTGAAGCCAGGAGCAGGGATATACAAAGAAATACACTGCTGCACGATATTCTGATGTATATAGAAGACCATTACACTGAACATCTGATGTTGCAGGATTTGTCCAGGAAGATCGGTTATGACTACCGTTATATGTCAAAGTATTTTCTTAAAAAGGTCGGTATACCATTTAATGAGTATGTCAATCGATGTAGGATAAACCAGGCCTGCTACCTTTTGGAAAACTCAGAGAATACAATCACAGAAATCTCGGAAAAATGTGGATTCAATACCCTCCGAAGCTTTAACCGGAATTTTCAGATTCTGGTGGACACTTCTCCCAGCGAGTACAGGAAAAACATTTTAGGGATCGAAAAATATAACCGCCCCGGTTAAATTATACTTTCACCCTTCGAGACACATATCCTCAAAGAAGACGATTTTTTTCCATCCCAGTCCTCTGATTTTCTTGCGGGTCAGGGTAATCTTACGATACCATGACACCAAGGGGGAAAACGAAAATGCAGCAGGACGCGGTTCGATATTCCATTGCCGCACAGAAAGACCGAATCTTCGGCAAATACAAGAAAAATTTTAGGCGCTGCATTGGTACAGGCAGAATGGCCTTGGCTATGCGTCAGAATTATATGGACAATTTAAGGACAGTTCAGAGGGAAATCGGATTTGAGTATATTCGTGGTCATGGTTTGTTTTGCGATGATATGGGAGTATATAGGGAACAGATCCAAACGGGCGGTCATACATCTCTTTGTCTGGATGCTCCTCTGTTCAATTTTGGTAGAATTATCTGCGTTTATGAAAACTTTTTATCTGTCGGGATCCGGCCTTTTGTTGAACTGGGTTTTATGCCGGAACAGATGGCGGCTGGGCATCACAGCGTTTTCTGGTGGAGGGGAAATATAACAGAACCAAAGGATATGAATTTATGGAAAACGCTGGTTTTGCGGTTTCTACAGGCAATGACGGATCACTTCGGGATTGACGAGGTAAAAAAGTGGTATTTTGAAGTTTGGAACGAACCCAATATCGGATTCTGGGAGCCTGCATCCGGAGACCGAGAAACAGAATACTTCCATTTGTATCGGGAAACGGCACGTGCCATCAAGGATTTCTGCGGGGATCTCCGGGTGGGGGGCCGGCCACACAGGAACAGGGAATCGACTGGATTTCCAGATTTATTCGGAATTGTCGTGTCCAGAATGTGTCTCTGGATTTTATCAGCCACCATATTTACACGGGGTTCAGGCGTGAATTTTCTGGCGAATTTGCATCAATGCAACTGGCAGGGACCCGAGAATCCCTGCAGAAATTCGCTCGCATCCGGAATCTGGCGAAAGACAGCCAGGATGGGCCGATACCGCTGCATATCACGGAGTGGAACACATCCTACAGCTGTATTGATCCTATTCATGACTCGAATCTGAATGCAGCCTGCATTGCCTACCTGCTGGCGCATGCGGATGCTTATGCGGATTCCTGGGCTTACTGGGTGTTCAGTGATGTATTTGAGGAGGCGGATGTTCCCAGGGCGCTGTTTCATGGAGGTTTTGGGCTGCTGACAGAAAACGGGATCCGCAAGCCCGTGTTCCATGCTTTTGCTTTCGCAGGCAGATTATATGAGAATATTGTTCACCTGGATGAGGTCAGCTGTGTCACCATGGATGAATCCGGAAATGCGGCTGCCCTGCTTTTCAATCCCTCTCTCGGAAACAAACCTGAAGAGAGAGCAGGTATGCAGGCATTATCCATAGAAATCAGCATTCCCTGCGCTTATGAAGAAGTGTTTGTAAGTATTCGGAAGGTGGATGCAGTGCGCGGCAATGCCTTTGCTGCGTGGAAAAAAATGGGGAGACCTCGCTGGCCGGAGCGGGACCGGATGGAGATTCTGCAAAGCGCACAGCACCCTGAAATTGAGAACCGAAAGATCAAATGTGAATCCGGGCATGCGCGAATCACTACAGAACTGCCCGTCAACGGCATCCAACTGGTGCTGATGCGGAAAGTCCGGAGAGAGGAAAACGATTATCATGGATTGGTGGATCTGATCAGGAGGCAAAAGGAATATGGACTTTCAGAGGAATGACATGGGACCGCTTCATAGGACCGTATACGGAGTCGGGTTTCACTGGACGACCTGGACATACCCGAGGACAGGTGCGCCTTTGCCTTTTGAAGAGGCTGTCAACCGATTTGATGTCGAAGCGTTTGTGCGGCAGGCAGTAGAGATGGGAGCAGGACATGTGCTGTTTACGC
>DOHE01000180.1 GCA_003535395.1 Clostridiales bacterium
GGGCGGAATTGGCTGCGGACCGGGGCATTATCCGCGCTGGTGGCCGGACGGAACCCCTGGAAGAAGTGGAACTGGAGCTTCTGTCCGGAAACCCGGAGGATCTGTTCCGAGTCGGGGAGGAGCTTTGCCGTCGTTTTTCCCTTCAGCCCGAGGTGCGGAGCAAGTATGCACGGGGGCTCAGACTGGCGGGCTACCCGGATCGTCCNNTCGCGTTGTCACGGGCAACTTCCCGGGCTTTTTCCAGTGCTTTGCGCGAAGAGGCAAGCAAAGTCCCCTCGGAAAGAAAGATGTGATCCGCGCCGATCTCCCCGGCAAGCTCCGAATTGATCAGGATGGAATTGAGGCCGGCGCTGACACCGCATAAAAATACCGTCCCGCCGGCAGCCTTGACCCGGCCGATGAATGTTTTGAGCGCGTCCAGGGAGGTGATGTCTATGGTTTGTACCCGCTTCATGCGCAGGATGAACACCCGGGATTTGTCCCGCAGGCTCTCCAGTTTGCTTTCCAGATCCTCAGCAGATCCAAAGTACAGACTTCCTTCTATCTGAATGATCATCACATCCACCGGTTCGTTCACAGTGCTGACTTCCACCTCTTCAAAATTCACACCGGTCTCTCCGGACGGCAGCAGGATCTTCACCGGCACCTTGTTGGTGTCCCGGAGGTAAAGGCCGATGGAAAGGATAACGCCCAGGTAGATGGCCGTATCCAGGTCCGGCAGCAGCAGCGTCCCCCCAAAAGTCGCCCACATGACGATGGCATCGGACCGTCCTACTGTATGAACCTTTTTTATTTCTTTGCGGTTGACCATACCATAGGCAATGACCATGATCACACCGGCCAGGCTGGCCATGGGGATATACCGGGCATACCCCCCAAGAAGCAGCAGTGTCAGGGCGACAAATATGCCGGACAGGATCCCCGATATCCGTGTGGCTGCTCCGCTGATATAATTCACTGCGGAACGTGTGAAGGATCCAGACCCCGCGAAGCACTGAAAGAAGGAACCTGCGGCATTCGCCAGCCCCTGCCCGATGAATTCCTGATTGGCGTCGATTTTCTGACAGGATGTGGAAGCGATGGACTTGGCGATGGAGATGGCCTCCACCAATCCGATGATTGCGATGGCCAGAGCTTTGCCGAACAGTCCCTTTGCCAGTCCCATATCAAGCCGGATCAGCTGAAAAACCGGGAGGGACGCAGGGATCTCTCCGGTGAGCCGGACCCCTTTGCTCTCCAGCGCCAGTGCCACAACCATGATGACCGACAGGATCATGCCGATGAGGGATCCCGGCAGGCTACGGTGGATCCTGCGGAAAATCAGGATGACCGCCATCGTGAAAACGCCGATGCCCAGCGCATAAGGATTGGTTTTTCCCAGGTGGGTAAAAACATATCCCATTTTTTCCAGGGTAGTCAAGCTGGCGGAGTTGGGGATGGAAATGCCCAGAAGCTGGTTGAGCTGCCCCAGGGCGATAAGGATGCCGGCTGCCGCCGTGAAGCCCACCACCACCGCGTGGGATACGTAATTGAGAGCCCTGCCCAGCCGCAGTACAGCAAACACGATCTGAAGGGCGCCTGTGAGAAAGGTCAGGAGGAACAGGATCTCCATGAAATTATCCATGCCCAGGTAGCTTTTCATGTTGCTGGCGATAAGCAGGGAGATGGCGTTGGTAGGGCCGGCGATAAGGTGGCTGGAGCTGCCGAAAGCGGATGCGATCATTGTGGAAATAATCGCTGTGTACAGGCCGTAGGCGGGATTGACCCCGGCAATGACAGCATAGGCCATGGACTGAGGGATAGCCACCACGGCTACCGTCAGCGCCGCCACCAGGTCCTTGCGGATATCGCTCCTGCGGTAATTCCGGAGTGTCTCCCAAAGGGGGATGTATCTGAGGATCCTTTGGCCCGCTGTAAGGTGAGCCGCCTGTGCAGCCTGGTTCATTTTCATATGTTCTCCTGTTGATTTTCAGTCAGATGATGAAAAAATACTACACTACCCCTGCAGGTGTGTCAACTGCCGGCACCGCCTGCTGGAACTGCCGGCAACGCATACAAGAGATCCTGTTGCACCCCCCGCCCCCCTCCGTTATAATCTGGATATGACTGCATAAAATCATCTGAAGTACGCCAACAGGTCAGGAGGAACAAAATAATGAAAAAAGTATTGCTGCTGGGGGATTCCATCCGCATAAGCTACATGCCGCTGGTCAAAGAGAAGCTGGCCGACATCGCTGAGGTCACCGGCCCGGCGGATAACTGCCGCTTTTCCGCCTACACCCTCTGGAATGTGAACGCGTGGATCCGTGAAGCCGGAAATCCGGACGTGATCCACTGGAACAACGGTATCTGGGATGTTTTTCATCTGGCACCGGAGACCGGGATTTTCACTCCCCTGGAATACTACCTGTACAATCTGAAAAGAATACTGGTGCAGCTGCGCAAGACCGGGGCTGTGATCCTGTGGGCCACCACCACCCCCGTATGGACCCCCCACCCCAATCTGGATAATGGGGAGATCGATGCCTATAACCGGAAAGCGCTGCAGCTGATGCAGCAGGAAGGCATCGGAGTCAACGACCTGAACGCCCGGGTAAAACAGGATCCAGCTGCCTTCATCTCCGCTGACAGGCTGCATCTTTCGGAAGAAGGCAAAGAAGTCTGCGCCATCCAGGTGGCTGAAAGGATCCGAAACCTGCCCCTGTTCAAGGAGTGATGCGATGATTCCCCTTCGTGACACACTGCCCAGCAAACGTAAACCGGCGATCACCCTGCTGCTGATCCTGGCCAATGTGCTGATCTTTTTCTATCAGATCTCTATGACGGACCGGCAGTCGGCCGCATTCGTCTACACCTTCGGATTCATTCCGCAGGTATTTGGCAGCGTGGTCGCCAAACTTCCGTTTTCCTTTCCTTATCTGCTGCCGCTGCTTTCTTCCATTTTCCTGCACGGCGGCCTGTTTCATCTGATCAGCAACATGTGGGTGCTTTGGATCTTTGGGGACAACGTGGAGGGCAGCATGGGCCACGGCCGCTTCCTGGTTTTTTACCTGATATGCGGCATTCTGGCCAATCTGACCCAGTATGCCTTCGGACCGGGCTCCGGTATCCCCACCATCGGGGCCTCCGGCGCCATTGCCGGAATCATGGGCGCTTACTTTTTGCTTTTTCCGACGGCCCGCATCACTACCCTGATCCCGCTGGGATTCATTCCCCTTTTTATCCGGATCCCTGCGGTGATATTTCTGCCGATCTGGTTCCTGACCCAGCTGTATTCCGGCACAGTCCAGACGCTGGCAGACGGAAGAGTATCCTCCGGTGTAGCTTGGTGGGCCCATGTGGGCGGATTTGTCGGCGGCGCCCTGCTCCACTGGCTTTTCCTGAACCGGCACCGGTCCTCCCGGTACAGCAGGGAGTGGGACTAAAATAATCGTTGTTGATTTCGATCGATCACCCTTCTGCGGTTCCTACTTTGCGGGAGGCCGCGAAGATGGCCCCGCCCACGATGAACAGCAGCAGCACGCTGAGCACGCCATACCGGGATTCCCCGGTCAGCTGGGCAAAAAAGCCGAAGAGCGCCGGGCCCAGGATGGCGGCGAATTTGCCGAAAATATCATAGAAACCGAAGAACTCGTTTGCATTTTCCTTGGGCACCATCTTTCCGAAATAGGAGCGGGAGATCGCCTGGATTCCGCCTTGGGATGTTCCCACCAGGATGGCCAGCATCCAGTACAGTTTGATGCGCAGCGCCATGGCCACGGATTCCGATGCCATGAAAAATCCCAGCAGGCAGACCAGACAGTAGACCAGGATCCCAACCAGGATCATCTTCCGGCTGCCGAAACGCCCCGCCAGCTTCCCAAACAGGATGGCAAAGGGGAAGGCCACGATCTGGGTGACGAACAGCGCCAGGATCAGCGTGGTTTTGCTTAATCCCATGGTGTCCCCGTACACGGTGGCCATATGGATAATGGTATTGACCCCGTCGATGTAAAAGAAATACGCGATCAAAAAAATNNGTGCCCGCCAGTCGCCGGAAAGCCGTTTGCACCGGCCGCGGCACAGGAGGGATGGAATAGACCTGTTTCACATTGCGCAGCATGGGGATGGAAAACACCAGCCACCACACCGCGGTGAGCAGGAATGAGCCCCGGGTCGCCAGGTCCGTAGGGATCCCCAGCAGGTCCTGTCCGTAGAAAATAAAGAAAATGGCGATGGCCAGGGGAATGGAACTGCCCCCGATGTACCCCAGGGCAAATCCGTAGGTGGAAACCCGGTCCATCCGCTCGTTGGGCGTGACATCCACCAAAAAGGCATCATAATACAGGTTCGCTCCGGAAAATCCGATGAGGGAGACGATATACGCCGCCAGCATGAGCTTCCAGTCCGGCGCAAAGGCCAGGGAAGCGGTGGAAATCAGCGCGACACCCAGAAATGACCGGAACATGCGCATCTTGACACCCCGATAATCCCCCAGCGTCCCCAGCAGCGGTGCCAGCAAAGCGATGATCAGGGTAGCGGCGGAAGTGGCATACCCCCAGACAGAATCAGCCACGTGACTTTCCAGATGGGCTTTGGCGATTTCCTTAAAAAAAATCGGGAGGATAATAGCCGTGATAATGGCGCTGTACGCAGAATTGGCCCAGTCATACAATATCCAGCTTTTTTCCTGCCGGTTGAACCTTGCGGCTTCAGGCGTTGCAGTTTCAGGCGTTGCGGCTTTACCCATGGGACATCCTCCCGTTTTAAAAATCATTTTAACGCACCGACGCGCGTTTGTATATAATATGTATAGTCAAAGCTTTTGAAGGCGATTTCGGGAGGCATGCCGCTATGCCCAATATCCTGGCCCACGTGCTCATGGGAGAAGCGACCGCTGGACTTCTTTCCTTCTCTGCGGCGAAAACGGCCGAAAAGCACAGGAATACATTTCATCTGGGGGCGCAGGGCCCGGATGTGCTTTTTTACAGCAACCCCTGGCCCTGGGCAAAAGACCGGCGGGTCAGCGCACTGGGAGGAGAGATGCATACCCGGGAAACAGGCTGCATTTTCCGGGAGATGCTGCTGTTTGCTTCTGACCCGGCGTGGGCAAAAGAAGAAAGAGACCGGCTTGCTGCTTATCTGATGGGGTATGTATGTCATTATTATCTGGATTCGATCGCCCATCCTTATATCCATTCTCTGGTGGGGTTTGATCCGCTACACGATAACAGGACGTTATCCTCCAAATATGAACACAGTTGGGTCGAAGCGAAGATCGATACGGTGATGGTCGCCCGGATCAAGGGCCGGAAGGCCGCCTCTC
>DOHE01000155.1 GCA_003535395.1 Clostridiales bacterium
AGCTGATAAAAACACTTCTGAAGCAATTTTTTCCATCGTTATTCTGGTGCTGTAGTTTTTTCGGATGATCTCCATGATTTTGTCCACTACATTTTCGTATTTTGCACTGCTGTTTTTTTGCTCCTCCATCATATCTTCAAAAACATATCGAAGTCGCTTGATTTGAAATACAGGCAAGCTGGCAAAGACTTCCACTTTTGAATTCAGTAGTTTTTCCAGTTTGTTTTTTATGTTATCCATAAAACATGAATTCCTGTATCGGGCTTCTGTATCAGTCATTGGATAGGATCTCACCAGGGCATACAATGCTTCCTTGATATGGATGCAAATACTGTTTGTATCCAGAAGTTCACTGATCCTGTCAAACAGGTGCATGGTAAATGATGGGTTGCATGCAGTATGATCCTGCTTTGATTTGTCCAGACAGTCATTCAGATCGATAAGATCAATAAAATAAACTCCTTTATAATGCAAAGGAATATCAAGAAATTCGATTCTGGCAGCAATTTCATCTTCTTCATCATAAAAGTTGCCGTAAAGCAGTTCATAGAAGAATTTCTGTTTAAACAACAGTAAATTTTCCCTGATTCTTTCTCTTTCAACATAATTTCCATATTTTTTATCATCTATGACAGATTCTTTAAACATAATAACCCCCCTGCTCCCTCCAGCACAATCTGCTTATTTGCCGGATGAAATCAAGACGACTTTGCCATATTCTTTCTGCAGCTTGATTCTCCTTCGATAAACTTTACCGGTATGATCTCTTTCGTATATAGCCTGTTTTTTCCTTCGATCTGATCCATCAGTATTTCTGCAGAAGTGTATCCAATGGAGTAAAAGTCCTGCTCAATAGTGGTCAGTGCAGGGGTCATGTAATTCAACATCGGGATATTGTCAAATCCAACAATTGCCAGATCGTCAGGAATATTGATACCCAATTCAGAGCAAAGGTTCATCAGCCGTAATGCCAGGTGATCGTGTGATACACAGAATGCAGTGACATTTTTTTCTTTCAGCTCTAATACGACTTTTTCATGTACTTGTTTGAATATTTCTTCCTGTGATCCTGCTGCCTTTTCAATAACTTTAAAATAGTCATTATCCCAGCATACGATCAACTCAGGATCGATTGAGATCCCATGATCCACCAGGGCCTGACAATACCCGTGATGCCGGTCTCTCAGGGAAGACTTGTCATTGATGCGTGCATCCGTAACAAATGCGATCCGTTTGTGCCCATTGTTTATGTGCTCTTCTGCCGCCAGATAACCGCCTCTGAAATTATCTGCAACCACCGCACTGATAGGAACTCCGTCATAATATTTATCAATCGTGACAATAGGGTATCTGTTCGCATTCATCACATTCAAAACTTCAACATTCTGACTTGTCACAAGTGGATACAGGATCACGCCTCTGACATTGCTTTTCTGCATTTTGTACAGAAGTTGTTCTTCAATTTTAAAATCCGACTGTGAATTATGTATCGTTAAATAATAATCCTTGTCCTTCAGGTAACTGGATATTCCTCGAACGCATTCAAACATTTTGCCTTCTTTAGTATCAAAAGGAACGATCAAAGCGATCATCTTCTCTCCAAAGTTTGTATCTTCCCTGCTGATGTTGATTTCATCCGTTGATGATACAAAACTTCCGCTTCCCTTCCTTCTGACAATATACTTCGCCCGTTCAAGTTCGATCAGTGCCCGGACGGCTGTAATGGTACTCACATTGAATAGACTGCAAAGCTCCTTTTCCGATGGAACCTGCTGCCCGGGAGCATATTCTCCGGCTTCTATTTTCCTCTTGATAAAATTGAAAATCTTCTCATATAAGTAATTCTGCTTCTCCACCATTACTCCTCCCTTTTTCTTCTTAATATATCATCTTAGCTAAACCTAATATACCAGCTTTCATTCTCCTTGTCAATATGTTGCCTGAATCTTTATGCTGTCTGAATCTTTTGATGTTCATACTATATTAACTTTGCTCAACGAAAAATCACCGCACATCCCTGTTTGCGGGCCGCGGTGTAAAGATATAGGCATTTCAGGATACAGAATCAAGCACTATTTTGAATCATACTGTCCGTATTCCTGAACGGCATACATAGCCGCACGAACACTGGACAGCAGCGTACCTGGGTTGAGCGAACCCGCCGTAGTCAGGTTCAAGCCCCGTCCGCATGCTTTCGCAGCCTCGCAGTCCCTCCTGACCTCGGCAATGATCCGGTCCTCATCATTTCGCATCAGCGTAAATGGTGCAAGCTGTCCATCGATACGTGTACGGGGCATCGACTTGCGGATTTCACGCACCATGACAGAGGGTCCAAAATTTACACCCGTAAAATCAAGTGTCCCAAGTATCGGCAGCAGGTGCCCCATATCTGAATCCGAATGCTGATACCGGTTTCGAAATGGAATGGGAGCACATACTTCAAATACCTTTTTTAAAACCGGATAACCAAACAGTTCATACATGGGTGCAGTAAGCATCGCACAGTTATCATCATTAAACCGAAATCCTTTTTGCATCGTATCTGGATCATAGCCTGATTCTTCTGCCATGATCCTCCATATTTCAAGGATCACGCGCAAAATAGCATCTCTGAACCGTATGGCCAGATCCGGTTCATCCAAAATCAGATATATTAGGTTTTCCACCCCGTATAATGACATGGCAAAAGTAACAGGGCCCCGGAAACCGAAAAAACCGCCTGGCCGTATTCCATATTTTTCGAAAATACGCTTTTTCTCTGATTCCCAATTCCGGGGCAATATAAACTCCCGAGTGTTTATACGGTCTGCTTCGTCCAGTGTTCTCTCAAGGTCCCTGGGGGTTTGCATTTCACTGGACAGCCATAGGGTCCCGTTATACTGAGTATATTTTCCTTTAAATATCTCGCCCGCCTGCCGGATCCCGGGAAACCGGGCATCTTCCGGAAGCGGAGGTTTTTCACTCAGCGCTCGTTTCCCGATCACGATTTCTGCTTTTTCATTATATCGTTTGATTAGCTCCATCATCCGCTCCGACGGAGTATATCCCCAGGGATCCCCCTCTTCCCCCAGTTCAGCAAAAATGCAATCCCGGCCCATGCTGATGCCAAAGGCCACCTGCTCTGCCTGTGGATCAAAGCAATTTTCCTGATGCGCCCTGGCATCCTTCCTCCAAAAATCTTTTAGATCCAGATCATAACGCAAATTTGTATGGATCATAGGTTAACCCCTCAAAGACAGCTCTGCTGCTTTCCGCAACGCCCGGAAACAGGCTCCATAAAGCATCATCATGTTTTTTGCATCTGGACTGCCATTGATTTCTGCGGAAGCATACCCTTCATACCCATCCTTCAATAAAAGGGTGAACAGTTCCAGATAAGGATAGGTTGTATGGAATCCGTGCAGATGGATATGACGGATATAAGGAGCGATGCGTTCATATGTCTCCTGCACTGAACCTGCGACCAAATCCCTGTCATCACAGTTATATAATATACCGATATTTTGCCTGTTTGCCATTTTGATCACTGGCAGGGCATATCCCCAGTAATTGAAATGGCCATGCATCTCGAGCAGCACATCCACGCCCAAAGGCAGAGCGTAATCAGCCACTTCTGCCAGCGATTGCGCGACCCAGGCAGAACAGTCCTGAGCATTCACGCCTTCAGGAATCTTGTTGCCAAACACACGGATACGACTGCAACCCAGATCATAGGCCAGTTTGCATGCCTGTTTGGCACCTTCGATATGAGTTTTCCTCTCTTCCGGGTCGGTGAACTGAAACCTGAATCCTGTGCCAATCCCGGCGACCTCCAGATATTTATCTTCGATTTTTTTACGGATCACTTTGCGTTCTTCTTCTGTGCATGAAATTTCAACCCCGTGGTCTTTGGATTCCAGTCTGAATTCGATTCCCGTACACCCGGAGGCACTTGCCATTTCAAGCAGGGCGTCCAGATCAAGATTTTTCCCGATTTGATATGTTGTAAAAGACAGCTTCATCAAACATTCCCCTCTTCATTATTAATTCGGTAGTCAAACCAGTCAAAGGCTGCCGGAG
>DOHE01000156.1 GCA_003535395.1 Clostridiales bacterium
GATATGGTGCTGGCAGATGATAATTTCGCAACCATCGTGGCTGCGGTGGAGGAAGGGCGTAAAATCTTCAGCAATATCCGCAAAGCGGTGCACTTTTTGCTATCGACCCATCTCGGAGAGGTTTTAGCCCTTTTCATCGCCACATTGCTCAACTGGGAGATTTTGTATCCCATCCATTTGCTGTGGGTCAACCTGATCATCGATACCCTGCCAGCTCTGGCGCTGGGGATGGAAAAGCCGGAAGAAAATATCATGCGCCAGAAACCAAGAAAGTCGGAGGCCAACTTTTTCGCTGGAGGACTGGGGACGAATATCATTGTTCATGGTGTCATGAAAGGATTTTTGGTCCTTGCCACATTTTTTGCAGCCCGCAGCATCCATTCCCAGGAAATCGCTGTGACAGCTGCCTTCACCACCCTGGGACTGGTGCAGCTGGCCCATGCGTTCACATTGCGCTCGGAATACAAACCCATATGGAAAATGCCTGTGTTTGGCAACAAACCCTTGATACTGGCAGCAGCATTATCTGCGCTTTTGCAGATCATCGTTGTTGTTTTGCCTGGTTTGAATGATATATTCAAGGTAGTCCAGCTCAAGTGGGAGGAGTGGGCGATCACTGCAGCAGCCTCACTTGCGATCATTCCCCTGGTAGAGATCTATCGCAGGTGCAGTCATAAAACCTGAAAATACGCGTTTGCTCACTCAAAGGGATACTCCTGCTCCCTGGCCCATTTTCCGGGTGGTTTTCCATAATATAAGTGAAACATACGAATAAAATGATTCGTGCTTTCAAAACCGCACCGTTCAGCTACGATGGAAATAGAGACTTTTTCGTTTTGCAGGATCAGCTGCGCGTGTTCCAGACGGATCTGATGCAGATAGGCCAGGGGGGTCAGACCTGTATATTTTTTGAAGATCCGGATCATGTAGACATAATTCAGATGCAGAAAATTAGCCATGTCTGTCAAAGAGATCCTTTGGGCATACTGTTCCTGTAAAAAAGAGATCAGGTTGCGAACGGATTCATGAGCCTGAGTCCCCTGTCTGGGGATCACAACCAGTTTGCTGCAGGCGGCAAACTGTGCAACCAACTCCAGCAAAAGGGCTTTTCCGGCTACATGCTGCCAGGACTGGATATGCTTATTTCCTATAAATAGTTTGTTCAGCTTTTGGATAATATCCATGATCTCTGTATATCCTGTGCTGTCTGGCAGGGTTACAGGATCCAATCCGGTCTCTCCCCGGGACAGAGGGCGAAGCAGCTCTTTCTGGCCCGGAAACTCATTTGCCAGGCACAGGGTCTCCGGACTGAACTGATAAATATCCACGATGACTTCTTTTAGGCCAGCATCTCCGGTATAGGAGTGAAGCTGATTTGGATTGACGACCAAAAGGGACCCGTCCGGGGGGCTGATATTGAAGCCATTCAGATTGATGATCCCATTTCCCTGAAGAATATGCAGGATCTCCGTCTGTGGGTGCCAGTGTGGAGCGATCAGGCTGCCTGTACGGTGCCTGTGAAGCTGAAATGCAAACAGAGGTTTATTTTTAAAATTGCGGTTTACTTTTTCCCGCAACCGAAGGCTGATTTCACTGGACATACACCCGGCGCCCTCCGTGAAAAATAAAACAGTTCTTGCCTTTTATCATAGTCCCTGTGTCTATAGAATGCAAGAGATTTATTGACGGGAGCAGAGTAGAAGAAGTTACAATCCATCAATTTTTTGCTGGAATCCATCAACAATTCTTTTTCATGCGGTTATATAATTTTATACAGGAGGGATTCATTGATGAAAAAAAATTACCGTGCGGCAATCATCGGCTGTGGAATGATCGCTGCCGAGCATGCAAAAATGTATGCGGAACATGAACAGACAGAGCTGATTGCGCTTGCAGACATCCATCCGGACCATCTGAAAAAATTCAGTGAAAAATGGGGGATACCGGGCCAATCAACGTATACGGATCATATATCCTTGCTGAAAAATGAAAAAATAGATTTGGTCTCTGTATGCACATGGCATGGCAGCCATGCTGAAATTTCTATTGACTGTGCAGAAAAAGGCATCCCCGGCATAATTTGCGAAAAGCCGATGGCAACCAGTTTGGGAGAAGCCAAAAAAATGCTGCTTGCTGCAAAAAACAATAAGGTGAAACTGACCGTTGAGCATACAAGAAGGTATAAATACGACAGCATAAAGGCAAGGGAACTGATCGGCAGCGGCGTGATCGGGAAAGTGCAGGCGATCCATGTCAGAACGCAGGGAGGGATGCTGAATTGGGCGACCCATCTGATCGATCAGGTCAGATACTTGCTGGGGGACCCGGAGATGGAATGGACCTTCGGACAAATTGAAAGAAAAACAGACAGGTATGAAAGACTGGAACCTGCAGAGGACAGGGCGATGGGGATCATCTGCTTCAGCAATGGTGCACGGATGATCCTGGAAAGCGATCTGCCAAAACCAGGACTTGAAAGCGGAAACAACAAGCCCGTCGTTTACGGAACCACCGGACAGATCTTCGTCGGACCCAAGCTGAGGATGCTGAACGGAGAAGGATGGCATGAGTATGAGCCGCCGATGGAAAGCGAGCGGGGTGGACTGCTGGCACATACGGACGAATTGATCCACTGGATGGAAGGGGATACCGACAGCCATCGCTGCAGCGGCGAACAGGCCATCAAGGATATCGAGATCATGATGTCGATCTATGAATCAGCAAGGTCGAAGAATATTGTTTTGTCACCGCTGCTGGTGCGGGACAATCCGCTGAAAGAAATGTTAAAAAACGGAGATCTGCCCGTGATGATCCCCGGAGAATATGATTTCAGATATCCATACTGGGAATAAAGATCAAATGGATGATTCATAAATATTTCAAGGAGGAGAATCAAGATGAAAAAGTCAATGAAAGTGAAGGCATTTGCAGCTGTGTTTTTCCTTTTAATGAGTCTTCTGGGGTGCCGGAAAATCGCGAACGTACAAACTTCGATCAGTAAAAATTCACCGACAGCAGTGAAGACTGCAGGAATATCTGCTTCAACTGCAAGATCATCTCTGCAAACAACAAAAAGTGCAGGAACAGTCGAAGAGTCGGAGGATTCCGTGATCTCTGAGTATAATCAGAATGAATTTCCGGAGGATCCAGGCAACCAGGAAAATAACGGGCCCCAGGAAAACAGGATCGATCTGCAGGGCAGGACGATCGTCATCGGCCAGGCGGGTGGCGTTGCGGGATCTCCATCATATGAGTACAATCAGGAGCCCGCAGAGGGGACCCCTCTGATCGATGTCATCGCATATAAAAACCATAGGGATGCAGAAGAAAAATACAACTGTAAGATCGTAGTTCTTCTTGAAGGAAAAGAAAGAAATGACAATTTTGTCACCAGCGTTTTGTCCGGTATCCACAGATATGATGTGTATATGCAGAACTTCAGTTACTTCCTGCCGTTTGCCATCGTAAAGAAACTTATATATCCCATCACAGATTATCTGGATTTTCAGGATGGAGGGACATGGGCAACACCGCTGCGCGATTTAATTCTGTATAAAGGAGAGCGCTATGCAATCCCGCGTTTTTATCCAACCTCCGGATATCTCATTGCCTATAACCGCAGCATTTTGTCGGCTTCCGGATATAACGACAGTTTATATGAATATTACAAAGAGAATACCTGGACATGGGAAAAAATGCTGGAAATCGCGTTGAATACGACAAAAGATATGAATGGGGATGGAATTGTCGAACAGTATGGCCTGTTTTCACCTTCCAGCGGAGTCAACCAGATATCGGTGCCTTTGGTGTATACCAACGGCGGTGATTTCATCACATTTGACGGAAATAACTATGTATATGCCCTGGATAAGAGCACTTCGATCAAGCCCCTGAATTTTGTGAGCGATCTGTTTAACTATTACCGTGTGATCACGACGAACAATACATTCTGGTATAATGGCGCGGCAACGATGTGCTGTACCCCGGGAAATCAGGCGCTGCTGAACCCGACATTTGACAGAGGGATCATGCCCTTTCCCAGGAGCAGTGAAGTAGGGAATGCTGTTACAACATTTTCCGGGTGTCAGTGTTATGCCTTCGTCACAACGACTCCTGAAGCGGATCGTGAAGGGATCGTAAAAGCGATCGGTATGAGACAGGCTTTCTGGGATCCCTCCAGACCGGATCACATTTCCATCAAGGACTGGCTTTATGATTCACAGATCAAGGCAGGGAATTTAAAAACTCCGGAAGATATTGAGATCTATGTGAATGTGATGGCAACAGCAAAAATATCATATCTGAATGCATTTTCGCCTTTTCTTGATGTTGTGAACAGCAATGTTTTAACAAAAATCATTACCCGGGAAGTCAGTGTGACCCAAGCGATTTCTGCGGCGGCTCCCCTGGCTCAGGCAGCGATAGATTCATCACAGAATTAATTTTTCAGAAAATACGGAGGCTGGCAATATGGCGATCTCAAGAACAAATATCATATTGATCACCGCAGATGATATGAATTACAGTTCAGTGGGAGCATATGGATGCAAGGTGCCCGGGATTACTCCCAATATCGATCGGCTGGCTGCAGAGGGGATACAGTTTCATCACGCACATGTGACGACTGCGATTTGCCAGCCTTCCCGACAATCCCTGATGACCGGTCGTTATCCACATAATAACGGAGCCCCGGGTTTCAATCCGATCCGTGACGATGTTCCGACTTTACAGGAGGCACTTCACCAGGCGGGGTATGTGAATGGTATTATCGGAAAGGGAGGCCATCTGCTGCCAAAGCACAAGTTCTGCTGGGATTATTACATTGAAAATGCTGCACCTGAGATGGATCACGGCAGAAATCCCACGTTGTATTACGAATCCGCCATTGAATTTTTCAAGATGGTGAATGAAAAGAAACAACCTTTTTTTCTGATGGCCAACACCCTGGATCCACATCGGCCTTTCGCAGGCAGTGATGCTGAAAACGCGATATTTGGCCGGAATCTGAAAGCAAACCGCTGGATCAGCCTGGATGAGGTGGAGATCCCGGGTTTTTTGCCCGATTTACCGGATGTACGCAAGGAACTGAGCCAATACTACACCAGTGTTCACCGTTCTGATGAATCCGTGGGGATGGTACTGCGGGCATTGGAAGAGAGTGGCCACAGTGCAGATACACTTGTGATGTTTCTTAGCGACAACGGGATGGCGTTTCCGTTTGCCAAGACAAACTGCTACTTAAACAGCACGAAGACCCCCTGGATCGTTCGCTGGCCCGAAAAAATCAAACCGGGGACTCTGGATAAACAGCACTTTATCTGTGGCATTGATTATATGGCGACTATGTTGGATGCAGCCGGTTTGCCATCCCCGGAAGGGATGGATGGTACTTCCTTTCTGCCTGTTCTGCTGGGGCAAGGGCAACCGGAGAGAACGTCCTGCCTGACCGAAATCAATACGATTGTATCCCAGCGGCATTATCCAATGCGTTGTTATCATACATCCCGTTTTGGATATATCTATAACCCCTGGAGCGATGGAGAAACCTTTTTCCAGAATGAATCCAAATCAGGATTGACTTACCGGGCAATGAAGGCTGCGGCCGATGAGGGAGATGCGTTCGTTGCCGCCAGAGTCAGGCTGTTCGACTATCGATTCAGGGAAGAACTCTATGATTTCAGCACGGATCCGGATGGTTTGCGCAATCTGGCCGAAGCCCCGGAATATGTGGAGGCGCTGCATGAGATGCGCAGCGGGATGCTTGCCCGGATGAAAGTCTGCGGAGATCCATTCCAGTTCCATCTGGCGGCAGTGGTGCAGGGAGAAGCAGAGCCGNNATGGCGAGGAGGCAGCCGCTGAAATCACGGATCCAGCAGGAAGGGTATGGCGGGCATGGCTCCGGCAGGAAGGTCGCCTTCCGGAAGGATGCCGCAGGATCTATATCCAATACCGTGATGAAGCATGGGGTCCGGTGAGTTGGGTGCCTGTACCGGATGGGGTTTGTACGGACCTGCGTATCACATGCAATGCAGAGGGAGAGATCGTTCTGTCCTGGCTCAATCAGGCTGGGGAAGCCGGAGTCCACGAGGAAAGGACTACACGGGAGCAAGGCTTTGGATTTGGCAAAGCATTCATGTACCATCTGGACGGGACTCCGATCGAACGCAGGAAGAAAAACGCAAAACCATAAATTTAGAAAAGGCAGTGACATCGGAGTGAAATATTTAAATCCTGTGATCGCGGGCTCGAATGCTGATCCAAGTGTGATTCGGGTAAACGAGTCGTATTACCTGGTCACCAGTTCGTGTATATATTTTCCGGGAGTACCGGTATATAAAAGTCTGGATCTGGTGCATTGGAAACTTATAGGTTACTGTCTGACCCGTGATTCCCAGCTGCCCCTGGAGGGTGCAGGATGCAAGGGAGGCATCTGGGCTCCGACACTTCGCTTTCATAATGGCCGTTATTATATGATATCAACGAATCAGCATGGCGGCGGACATTTTTATGTAACCTCAGATGATATAGAAAAAGGAGAGTGGTCAGATCCGATTTGGCTAGAGGGTACGGGGCATGATCCTGATTTGTTTTTTGATGATGACGGGCGTGTTTATTTTTCCCGTTTCAGCTGGGAAGCAGGCATTCTGTCCTGGGAGATCGATATTCATTCAGGAAGACTTTTACATGGGCCATATGAAATCTGGAAAGGTTTCGAAGATAAATATTGTGAGGCTCCGCATCTTTATAAAATAAACGGCATGTATTACCTGTTGGCAGCAGAAGGCGGCACGCGGCGTGGGCATATGGTGGTTGCGGCAAGGAGTGCTCATCCTTCAGGACCCTATGAAAGCTGTCCTCAAAACCCAATACTCACACATCGTCATCGTGTTTGTATCAAGGTATCCAGCACGGGCCACGGAGATCTGGTCCAGGCGCATGACGGATCCTGGTGGCTTGTTTTTCTGGCGACAAGACATGATTATGGCAACCTTATGGGACGTGAGACATTTTTGGCACCTGTTGCATGGACGGATGGCGGTTGGCCTGTGATTAATGAAAGGAAGGCAATCCGGTGCGAAATGGAAGCGGAATGTCTGCCATTGCATCCATGGCCGAAGGACCCGGTACGGGATGATTTTGATGCTGGCGACAGGCTTTCATTATCTTGGAATTTCCAGCGCAATCCGAGATCTGAAAGCTGGTCTTTGACAGAACGTCCGGACTGGCTGGTTTTTAAATGCATTGCTGCAGATTTATGCAGCAGCAGATCCAAAGCCTTGATTTGCCGGAAGCAGCAGCATTATTCCTTTGAGATTGCCACGAAAATGGAGTTTATTCCAAAATACCATGGAGATGAAGCAGGGCTGACAGTAATCAATAATGAGCAGCATCATTACGAGATAGCCGTGGCAAGAGAGGAGGAGCAGGTAATTTTAATTGTTCGCCGCCGTATTGGCGATCTGGCTGGAATTGTTTATCGCCAGGAAATTTGCGAACGGACGGCTGCTGAGGGCATGATTTTACTGATCCGATTAGAAAAAGGGGTTTATTCTTTTGGTTTTATCCCGGTATCCAACACAGATGAAGGGAAGAGTTTCTTATCTGAAACAGTGCCTGTGAATTGGGTTGCTTCAGGTTCCGGTAAATACCTGGATCCGGAAGTGCTGGGGGTATATACAGGCGTATTTCTGG
>DOHE01000286.1 GCA_003535395.1 Clostridiales bacterium
GTGCGGTTTAAAGGTGTTGCGGTTTTAAGGTGGTGCAGTATAAGGTGGTGCAGTATAAGGTGTTGCGGTCTTAGGGTGGTGCGGTTTTCAGGTGGTGCTGTTCAGGGTGGTGCAGTATAAGGTGGTGCGGTTATAGGGTGTTGCGGTTATAGGGTGGTGCGCTTCAGGGTGGTGCGGTCTTAGGGTAGTGCGGCTGTATGGTAATGCTGTTAAGAGTGTTGCGGTCTAAGGTAGTGCGGTTTAGGGTGGTGCGGTTTTAAGGTGTTGCGGTTCAGCCAATACCTCATTTCCTGTANNAAAATCTTAAGGATAATATAAAAAATCATGAATTCATGATTTTTTATAAAACTCCGTTTCAAACCCGTCCGCATTCAGCGGCAATCCATCTGCCCAGTCCGGGGGTGACGCCACGATTTGGCATAATTCTATGGTTGAGCCCCTCCCATGCTCCTTCTCCGTCACGATTTCGTCATGCACATGCATTACTATCGGATACCCGGCCTGGTCCACCCGCAGCATGGCTTCCGCGAGCAGATCCCGGGCAGTTGCCTGGGTGATATTCTCCGCCAGTTTCCCGCCGTATGTCCGGAGCCTCCCCCAGTTCTGCTGTTCGAATCCGGAGTATGTCAGGCCGTCTTTCCCGTATTGCTCATCCGGTTCAATCCGCGGATTGGCGTAGGCCAACCGCCGACCTGAAGGGAGAGTGATGAACATGGTATTGTCCAGGAAGCTGAAGGTTATATGGCCTGACCTGACAGTTGTTCTGTCCCGAACCGCCTCCAGTGCAGCCTTCTCCGTGGCATTCCAGAACTTCACAATGTTGGGATTGGCATCCCTCCAGGCTAATACCAGATCCCTCATTTCTGACTCTGTCATCTTCGCGCCCATTGCCTTCAAAGCACCGACACCGCCACCATAGCCGCAGCTAAGCGTGGCCTGCTTACCCTTCTGGCGATACTCATAGTTGGCATGTTCTTTGACAATCGTTTCCACCGGCACGCCATACATTCTGGCTGCAGTTGCTTCATAGATCCCACCCCCACTGCGGAACGTTTCCAATACCCACTCCTCTCCCGCCAGCCAGGCAAGCACCCGTGCCTCCACTGCCGAAAAGTCCGCGATGATAAACCGGCATCCCGGGCTTGGGATGAAGGCTGTCCGGATCAGTTGGGAGAGCACGTCGGTGGGGCTTCCGTACAGCATTTCAATCAGGTCATAGTCGCCATTTAAGAGCAGCTGCCTTACCAGTGACAGATCCGGGAGGTGATTCTGTGGAAGGTTTTGGATTTGCACGATTTTGGAACTATGCCTCCCTGTCCGGTTTGCACCATAAAACTGCAACAACCCCCGGATCCGGTCCCCGGTCCCCATTGCGTTCTGCATGGCCGTATATTTCCTTACAGACGTTCTGGCCAGATCCTGGCGGATCTCCAGCATGCGTTGGACGGCAGCATTGTTGTTGACCCGGCTGTTGTTGATGCGGTCACTATTGTTGCAGTCGTTGTTGATGCAGTCGTTGTTGATGCAGGTGCTGTTGTTGGTGCCATTGTTGTTGATGCAGGTGCTGTTGTTGGTGCCATTGTTGTTGATGCAGGTGCTGTTGATGCAGTTGTTGATACTGTTGTTGGTGTGGTCGTTGTTGTTGGTGCCGCTGCTGTTGATACTGTTGTTGTTGATACTGCTTCCGAACTGCTCCAGCATCCCTGCTACCGATTCCTTGCTCAGCGAGTCGGGTGTTAGCCCTTCCCTACTTAGCCAAGCAGTCAGCTGCTGGATACTCTGCGGATTATCAAGACCCGTGATTTCAATCGCTTCCTGCTCCAGTTTCGCACGGAATTGTGAATCACAAGCGGTGGCATGATATACCAGTTCCTTATCTATTCGAATCCCCAGGTCGTTGATCCGCTGATCCAATATCCAGAGCTTTTGTTCCTTGTCCAGTAGAGGATAGCTCTTTAATTTTTCGGCGATAGCCCGTTCCACTTCCACATCCTTCATGCAGTATTCCTTGAACACAGCCCATTTTAGTGGATCATGGAACGGCAAATTTCTGGTTCTTTGGTTATTCGTCCTGGCAGGTTTGCAGGGGATGGAGAAATACCGGATCAGATCCCGGCCTTCTTTCATCTTCTGCTGCGTCAACCCCAGCGCCCTGGCTACCTCTTCCAGTGATCTTGGCAAGCCCATGGCAGATGCCTGGGCCATGGTGCAACGCCAGGAGTCGGGGGGTAGGTAGTTTGACTGGGACGGGTAGTTTGACTGGGACGGGTAGTTTGACTGGGACGGGTAGTTGGGATGGGACAGGTTGTATGACTGGGGCAGGTAGTTGGGATGGGACTGGTAGTTTGAGTGGGCCAGATAGTTTGAGTGGGACAGGAGGTATGACTGGGACAGGTGGTATGACTGAGGCAGGTAGTTTGAATCCGCAGGATAATTGTCGGTCGAGTGCTTGGTAAAACCAATGGGAAAATGTGAAGACAGTTGAGAGCATCGTGACAGGCACACGCGTTCAAATTGGGCGTTATATGCGGTTTTGAGGATGCTGTCATCTAAAATGGCAGACACTACATCCTCAGGGATCACCTCACCACTGGCCAAGTCTATGATCCTGATAGGACTTGCTGTCACAGAACCGGCATTATTATCCACTGTATACGCAAGCAGCAGGATCTCAAAGTCCGGCGCTTCCGAATATTTATAAACCCCTGCTTTCTTCAGATCCACACCGGAATATGTTTCTATATCCAGCCTCAAAATTGTCATGACAGCCTCCTGAGATGTGGGTGGCATTAGTTCCCAAGTCATACAAGTAAGAAAACCACGCAAGGAGCGGCACAGCTTTCACATATGCCATACCGCTCCCGGTATGGTTTTTTTCCTCAGTTCCTGCCCGTCAATTCAGAAAATCCAGGTCACTTTGGCCCTCTTCGTCTTCGAAAGCCTCCGCACTGAACATCCCAAAATCGCTCCCCGGTGTGGCACGGCCGCTGAGCGGCTCGCCGTCGGCCAGTTTCATCAGATTCCGGAGCCAGCAGGCGACCCCCTTGTTCCCTCCCGAGTTGAAAGTATAAAAACTGAGGCTAGCCCGGCCGTAACAGCCACTGTAGAACTCATCCCGATCCATAATGGGTTTGACATGCCTGTCCACAATGCCGGGTTTCTCCGCGCTGTTGGCATTGATGAAGTAACTCCCGGCATACACTGCATCGTCCGGTCTTTCCAGGTCACCATCTCTTAACGGGAGCTTCAGGTTGGCCGGGATCCTCCCGCCGAATTTGGCAGCTCCTTGTTCTTTCGCCACCTCAATGGCTGTCTGGATATCAGCCAATGTCTTCTTATCGGTCTTGGGGATGATGATGGACACGCTATACTTGGCATCCCCGCCTTTTACCGATTTCGGTTCCCATACGCTGACATAAGAGAACCTGACCTTGCCAGTGATCACCTTGGTGGATGCATCCTGGGCGTTACCGTTTGCCGTATTGTTGCCGTTCGCTTGATTGTTGCCCATGCCCTGATTGCTTCTACTGATCCCATTGTTGCCATTCCCCTGATTGCTTCTACTGCCCTGATAGCTACCTGATTGTCTGCGGTTTTCCATGACTTATTCCTCCAATTTCGTAAAATCCGCTTCTGCGGTCGTTCTTAAGTTGGTATTGCTGCCTGCAGTAGTGCCTGATTCATGGTTGCTTTGTACTGCATTGTCACATATTCCGATCTCCGGCCGTTTATCCGACACCGGAGCCAATAGCGGCCTGCCTTCCGGTTTCACAACCAGTCCGTTAAGCGGTCCCTGCAAAAGGGTATGAAACGCTTTCCTGCCCAGTGTTTTTTCCAGGGCGGTGATGCCTTTTAGAGCACGGATATAAATCACATCTTCCGCATACCCGGCTCCGATCAGTTTTTCCGCCACTTGCTGCTCATCCACATAAATCCTATTAGACCGGCCTTCCACCAGCTTGTACCCCTCAAAACACCGGCCATTCATCGCTTCACTCTCTGCCCAGGCCCATACATCCTTACACCAGGCAGTCAGGGCATCTGCCTGGGACAGGACGGCGGTCATCTCCTCTCCAGTGAGCAGCGCCGGGGACTTGAAATCATACTGAGCCATCGCCAGGTATGTTTCTGCCCGTGCCCGGCAGGTATGCCTTGCTCTGCAAAAACGGCAATGCTCTCCCGGCTGGAATTCACCCTCCCCCGCGTAGGCCAGTTTGGCAGCGGGTTTCAGAATCCAGGCGGCCCAGTCTGTCAAGTCTTTCACAGATAGTGGATACTGCGAAATATTGCCGATCCTCGGCTGACAGATGCTCATCCGGACCGTCTGAATATCATACAAGCTGTCAAACAGAGCCAGCGCTCCCAGGGCATACAGCATCATCTGCGGATTTTCCTCGGCGGATACCTCGACGCCTTTACCGTATTTCAGATCACAAACATCAAGAACGCCGTCGGCAATAACCAGCAGGTCTGTGGTTCCGAAACCATCCTGCACATACCCGGAGAAATCCACCCGCTGTTCGACCAGGATGATTGGGTCCCGGCAGCGCTGCCTGGCATCCGCGATCAGTTCGCAGGCATACGCCACGTAGTCGTCCGTATACTGCTCCATCTCCTGGCCGTCCCATTCGCAGGTGGGACGTGAAGCACTAATGCATGTACCTTTTCCCACATACTTCTCCCCGCCTGTCCCCAATAAAAGACGGAGCTTGTATTCCCCCAGGGCATGGGCGGCGGTGCCTTCTTCCGCATAGACGCTGGTCACCTCTTCGAAGGTCTCCTCCAACCTGGCTGACGGCGGGCAGTGGATCCAGCGATGCGCGCCTGAGGCCGACAGTAAGGCGTGCTTTCTTGGTGTATCACTTTGCGCCCCCATCACAGTTCACCTGCTCTCTGCAGCAGGGCCGGGTAATCCTCAGGGTCAATTTTCGTCAGCATGTCCGCTCCGAACTCCCGGATCAGTTTCCGGACTTCCGGCTGTTTACCGGCCAGGGACTTTTTCGTCAGCACTTCCCGGATCTGTTCATAGGTGATCGGGGTTGCAGATTGCGGTGGAGTCGGTTGTAGCGGAGCGGACTGTTGCGGAGTCGGTTGTACCGGAGTTGGTTGTACCGGAGAGGATTGTAGCGGAGTTGGTTGTGACGGAGCGGATTGCGGCGGAGCGGACTGTGACGGAGTCGGTTGTGTTGGGGTCGGTTGCGGTTCGAACTGAGATGCTGTCGAAGGATGCGGCGCCGCTTGAGCCAACGGCGCCATGGGTACCGGGACGAAGGCTTTATCCTGATATGAAACTCGAGAAACACTTTCCCCGGGCTCTGCCTCTTCCCCGGTTTCCAGGGCTTCGGCGAGTTCCGCCACACTCTCTGCCAGTTGTTTCAGGTCACTGACGATGGAAAATAATAATTTGATACGGCTCATGGTATGATTTCTCCCTTCTCATGGTGGATTTGGTCTTGTGCGTTGGCACGGCAAGTGGCTATATTGGGAAATGTTGCATCCGCATCTGTAGCATGAGGCGTATCCTCTTCCATTCCTGCCGGCGGCACCGTCAGGGTCCGGTTCAGCAGCAGTCTGAAGGTTTCCCTGCCTTTAGGGGTGATGAAAGTCTGAACACAGCTCCATTCGGTCTCTTCGTGAATGATTTCCTTCAGCTCAAACAGCCCGTCATTCCTGTCGGCATATGGCCGGAGTTTGCCTTTCTTGTCTCGGTAGATATACTTTTTATCCAGCAGGTACCGAATGAAAAACTTCTCTCCTACTTTCAGTTCCTTGGCAGTATCCCGGAAATTGGTAAGCAGATTGCGTTCTACCAACGCATCGAAATACTCGGCTTTGGGCTGCATGGCCGTGTTAGCAGCGCTCAGTTCCAAGTGCATCAATCGCAGAGATTCAAAGTTCCTTTCCGCCATTTTTAGCGCTCGGGACAGTACCATCTCTGGCGTATTCCATGCATTCTCCAGTCTGAGGAAATATTTCCTGGCCTGGCTGCCCTTCTCCGTCCGCTGGATCATACAGATCTCTTTGGCCATGGATACCGAGATCTGGTAGTCGATAAAAGTGCGGGAAACCTCTCTGGCGCCTTCAATTTGAACTTTCTCCAATTTGCGAAAGTTGAAATCCACTCCCTGCATAAACCCATATTCACACATCCGTTGGAACCAGTCTGTGAAATAGGTGCCTGCCTCCAGAAAAGTATGCAATTCCCGCGCTGATACAGTGGGTCTTTCATGGCTGTAGTCAAGCTTGATCATTGTTTTCACTGTCCTTTCTTATAAAGTTGTTCTTACTATCCGCCCTGTTCTTACTATCCGCGCAATCTTTTATATCAGGGGTAGACTCACTATCTAAGCCAGCCCTGATGCCGGGGTCGTCCGCACCATGGATGGGAGCCAACGGGGTGTTGCTGTCCCATCGGCGGGGTCCCGTCTCCAGCCTTTCCTCACAGGAATCTGTGAAGAACCGCATGGGGAGGTTTAATGCCATTGCCATTTCCAGTTCTTCCCGCATCCCAGAGGTCAGAACGTCACCAAAGACCCAAATGGCATCTGCTTTTTTCAGCATTTCCAGTCCCAGCTGGATTCCGGCCTGCCTCTCTTCCGGGATGAAATCTTCCATAAATTGACAATTATGCAGGTGAGATGCAAACGGCATTTCTCCCTGGGTCTGCACAAACCGGCAATATCTGCGAGCTCTGGCGGTGTTCCGCTCAATGTCGCCCCGATAGGGGCTGCATACATAGATCAATTGCATGTTTCGTCCTCCGTCCTTATAAATTCGATGGCTGTAACAGGATTCGATACCGGCATTCATTCTTACGTTGTACTATCCACACTATGGCCAGACGCTTTTAACAAGGCCATCCCCAGCTTCGTGCAGTAGTCCTTCCCTGCCTTTAAAATCAGCATTTCTGCATCGTCAGCAGGATTCCTATACAGAGTCACATGAAAAGTCTTCGCAACCGACCGTTGCCGGACTTCCTCATAAGCTTTATGAATAGGCTTTTCTCCACAATCCATCTGTTCAATGATCTCCCGGTTCCCGCTATCCACGACAGCTTTTGCCTGGCGATAGGTTTCACGGTTCATATCTACCGCTTTGGCAGCAATATCAATCGATTTCCCTTGCGGGAGGAAAGGTGCAAATTTTTGTACCTTTCCTTTACTAAACTGATTAAAACCCATGGGCTTCCTCTGTCTTCCTGCCATCGCTTCCTCAATCCGGCGGGAAATTTCTACCTTCTCGCTGGGTGTAAGATCCTGATTTTGATTATTTTCACCCATCTCCATACGAAATACGGCAGACGGATCCGAAGCATCGACATCGATGATGCATGCAGGGAGGGTCTCCATCATGAAATTCATACGAGCTTACATCCTACATTCCTTGCTCTCTTGCTTCACCAACTAA
>DOHE01000004.1:0-1744 GCA_003535395.1 Clostridiales bacterium
CCCGCCGGATCCGGAGGCTGCCGATGAACTGCCCTGGAGTCATGCCGGTCCATGCTTTGAAAAAATCGTGAAACCGCCGGGGGCTCAAATTAACGGCTGTTGCCAGAAGCTTGACCGTAAGAGGAGTCTGCAGACCGGAACTGATCAGATCAAGAGCCTTTTGAATGTCCGGGAAATCCCCAAGGAACGGTTCCGTGGTTTTAAGCTCCATGATCCAGCGGCCCCAAAGGGTGCAAAACAGAGAGGATGCCAGTGACATTGCCTCCCGGGAGCCGATGTGCAGCAACCGGATGCATTCTTCGCTGACAGCCGCTTCGTCCGGATGTTCCCTGATTTGGATCAGCTGCCTGCGTCGCAAAGGCATACTCACACCGCTTGTATAATAAGAATACCAGCGGAAGTGCCATTCCCCGCCCTGGCAGCCATAATACCTTATATCCCTGTGATGGAAGAAAACCATTGTTCCGGGCCCGGGTTCCAGCACTTCTCCTGAACTGAACCGAAGCTCGCCCAAACCTTTGAGAGTTCGTAAAGCAATCAGTCTGTCACCGCTGGTGTTTCCATTTTTGACTGCGTAGGAGGGGTCGGCTTCCAAAAGCCAGATGCTTTCCAAAGATACTGCAGGGGAGGATGCGGGAGTTTTGATCTGTGCAAAATCAACTTTCATTCTGTTTCCTCCTGATCAAATGAGGGGAGAGGGGCAGTCGCTGCAACTGTCTCTGATTTGATCTGCGGGGATCATTTCCAGGCGGTTTCCCCTGTGACAGATCACCGGCCGTCTGCCCCCTGTAACGGGAATTACGGTTTCTGCATCGAATTGCGGGTCGATGGCCTTAAGCCGGGGTTTGATCAGTTCGAAACCTCTTTGAGTCATGATATAGACAGGGATTTTCAGACCCACCTGGGCGATGGCCCGTGGAGCCACCACTTCCCGCACATGACTGGAAGCGCAGGACCATACGATATCTCCGTGATCGGACATTTTTGCAGCGGTGGGCCGGTCTACGGCGGTTGCACACAGCGCCAGGCGATAAATAACGGATCCTGAGTTCTCCAGACAGGCGATCTCATCCAGCCGGCTGTTGTAAGAAGCGGCTGTTGTGACAGCAAACCGGCGGATCCCCAGGCGAAGGGCTTCCCTTGCCGATGCCAGAGGATCGATACTGCCGGTAAAAGGAAACACAGGATATACGCCTTCTTCAAGGCACCGGTCAAGCAGCAGGGAATGGGGGGTAGTAAAAAAACAACCGGTCATCCGCTGTACGACGCCCTGGGTCGTGCCTGGGGTGAAGGTCAGTACAGACCCCATCCCGTTCATCACCAGAGCCGCAGCATCGATCATGTGCCCGGACAGGGCGTCCATCATGATTTCGGATGCGCCGAAACTCACATTGGCCTCACATACATTAAGCGGCCGGTCCGGCCGGTAGGCACCCTGGCTCAAGATGATTTCATTGATCAGGCGAAGCAGCCCTTCCCGGCTTTCTATTTCCCGTTCCATGCGAAAGTCTTCCAGCAGGCGGGATGCAGCGGGACCGCCCACCTCCTTGAGCAGCTTGTACATCAGGGGGCAGTAGCGTATGGGGGACGGTGTGGCATACACCGCTTCCCCCCTGAAAATCAGCACATAAGACCCAAACATCCGCAGGATATGGATCTCCGGATAGGGGATCTGCTCCAGAAAAGCCAGAAACCGGAGCGGCAGATCCGGAACAACGGCGGCTGCGTCTGCGTCTGCGGCGGG
>DOHE01000004.1:1765-15041 GCA_003535395.1 Clostridiales bacterium
AAATCCGGCCCTGTTGGCGTCAGTCTAAGCTCATGATTTTTAGCAAGGAGTTCAAGTTCAGAACGGGTCGGCCAGGCGTTTTGTATGCGGTCGGCCAAATCTTCCGGCAGATCTGGCAGAAGAGAAAAAACAGGATCTGGAGTCTTGAAGGCAAAAGTGAGGGATGTGGGTGTGATTTCCACGTCTCTCCTCCGGTACATACCGGCCCGGGCAATTTCCCCGGTGATTTGTGATGTGATTTGTTTCATTAATTTGCAGCCTCCAGGTACTATGCGAATGCCGGCAGTCAGACGGATCCCCGATGGTGCAGCGCAGCAGAACCGCGGCAGGCAAGCTGCTCTGCAGTGCAGTCAGTATTCCATAACAAATTGGATTTGAGCGAAACTTTCTACAGCGTGCGGGATGTGCTTTCTGATCCATTTTATGGCTTCCGCACCGTCAAGCTTCAGTATCTCTTTGGCCATGCAGGCCAGAAATGTACCGGTCCGGCCGATTCCGGCATGGCAGTGGACCACCAGATTTTTGCCCTCGCCGGCCAGGTGGATGACCTCGCCGATGACCTGTTTCATCAATGCTTTGTCCGGGATGCTGTAATCCTGTACTGGAAGATTCAAAATCTGAAAACCTTCCTGCCGGTAAAGATAGAAGAGGTCCAAGCCGGTGACCGCCCTGGCTTCGAGTTCGTCGGTCAAAACCACAACAGCTTCTATTTTGAACTCCCTGTATGCATCAAGCAGGCTGCCGTCCCTGTCTCCGGAGTTAAATGGCATTGCACTCCGGTATATGTTTCCCGCCAATTCAAAAGGAATGAGTGTCATCGGATGCATTTTTCAAGCCTCCATCCTGTCCATGGAAAGAGTATATCACATCACGGCTTTCAGCCGCAACCTGGCACTACATAGAGCTTTTATTATTTTCAAAACAATCATAAGAACTTGCTGTGGCCTGTCCGGCACAAATTTGATTTTAGCGTTGATAATCGGTTCGTACAGACCAGATTATACATTAAACATGCCAATTTATACAATTCCGGGTATGTATTATACATTTGTATTGATATGATGTGGTAAACATGATAAAAGTATTACGAATGAAATAAATAGTGCGAGCGAGGCCATGGTATTCGATCAAGGCAGATATCCACACCCTGGTCGGATAGAACGAGGGGATTAAGGGTGTGAAGGCAAGCAAAGAGATGATGCCACTTGAGATTGCAGTGAAAAATGAAGGCCTAAAAGTTGGTAAAAATGGAGAACGAGCGAGAAAAATGGAGATTTTGAAAGATGAATGAGAGAGGGGTGAATAATATGCGTATTGATTCCTCCTAATTATTTGATTAATTGCCGTGTAATATCAATTTGTATTATCATTTTAAGAGAGAGAGGAGAGTTTATATATGAAATCAAGAAAAGCAAAAATAATAATCACCTTAATTGTTATTGTTGTTGGATTATCTTTACCAACACTTGTTCTCGCATACTCTGTTTGGCATCAAGGAGTTGATGCCTATGATAAAGAGATCGAAAGATGGTCAGGTTTTGCATCTCAAACAAAAAGTGATATTGCAACTGCTGCTGATACATGGAATGACCTTTATGCATACTTTGACTTCCTTTGTATGGGGAACGATCATAATAATACTTCAACATATCCATATCATGACGAGCATAATCAAATAACAAAAATTGACGCAGGTTCTGCAGATGCATATTGGGCAGAAATTACGGTTGTTGATAAGACGTGGCTATTCTGGCCATTTACGTGGGAACTTGACGAAGCTGATATCAATATGAATGGTAATAGCGGAGTATATTGGAATAACAATCCTCCCTGCTGGCCATATATTGATGTTCAATCTGTTATTCTCCATGAATTTGGACATTTTTTAGGTCTTGGCCATTCAAGCGAAGAAGATGCTGTAATGTATTATCAAATTGATGGCGGAGAAATAAAAAGAAGTCTTGATATTGATGATGTCAACGGGATATATGCTATTTACTAATATTTTAATATTAAAATATGGAGGGATCAATATGAAGCGTAGTTATAAATTATATTTGATAGCTTTTTCGATATCAATTTTATGTGGAATTATATTAATTCCATTATTAGTACACCAAAAAACAGACATGCAATCTCAAAGACTTTATTCAAAAACTAATTTTGATAATATAGCAAAAAATTCACATGCGATCATTACAGGAGAAATTGTCAGTATTTCAGAGGCAAAATGGGCTAACAATATAACATCAAAAGATGGGCAAAAAAACATTATATGCCGCGATGTTACAGTCAATATAATTGAGTATTACAAAAATATACCAGATAACCCAAAAACTATTACACTTAGAATAATTGGCGGTACTATTGGCACTAATTCAATTAGTAGCGCAACTGATGAAATTAATATCCGAAAAGGCAAGGCCTTATTGATTCTTAATACCCCTTATCCAGACAGTGAAACCGGTAAACCTGTCTATGAATTATTGAGAGGTAATTTTTCATATCATAGCCTTCAAAACGATAACGAACGTATATTTGATATAGAACCTGGCATATCAATAAATTTAGACACACTCAAGACAGATATTAATCGTGTTGTAAGTCATAATTAATTCTAATTCATATTAATAATCTATAGCAACTTGTCAGCAATTTAAGTCAGAAGTCAGAAGTCAGGAGTCAGGTGCCAGGGATCGGAGGCAAAAAACTGCCTCCGATTCTTTGTGTGCCTTCGATGACGCCTTCCGGCGGGGTTGGGTCGGGCTTGAAAACTTCAGGGAACTGTTTCGGAACGAAGCCTTTCTGCTGGAGATGCGAAACACCCTGTTTCTGACGGGGATCACAGTGCCGCTGCACGACGTGCTGGATGAAACGGCGGCCAAGAATCTTGAAAAAAGTAGAAGGTGAATAAGAAATGATTGATGCGGAAAAGTTGAAATTTTTTTTGTCGGGGTGAATCAAAACCGTGTTGACATACGTATTTATATATGAAAACATGGGTGCACCGGTAAACCCATATCACAGCAGCGGGGTGGGGACGTTTTGTTACAGATACATATGAACCGCAGGCCTTTTCATGATTCACAGAATGCGGAAGAGCAAATCGGACATAGTCAAGACATGGATCTGGAAAATCTGGTGATGACTTACTCTGCTCTGGTCTATTCGGTCATCAAAGGGTATTTCGACAGCGAAAGCGATATTGAGGAATGCGTTTCTGATGTATTCGTGAAATTTTGGAGGGCAATGGATCGGTATGACCCAGAGCGCATGAGTCTTAAAAACTATCTTGCCTTGATTGCACGTCATACCGCCCTGGACCGGTACCGGAAGATGATGAGCAGGCAGGAGATACTGCCCTTAGAAGAAGCGGAACTGTTTGAAAGCGGGTCTGTAGAAGAAACTGTGCTGGATCATCTTGAACGGGAAGATATACTTCATGCCCTGGAGCAGCTGGACCAGGATGAAAGGGATATCATTATCAAAAGATTTTATTATTATAAAAAAATAAAAGATATCGCGGTTGAAATGCAATGCAATATATCATATGTGAAAAATAGAATCCACAGAGGTAAATGCAAACTCAAACGGATATTGATACAGAAAGCCAAAATTGAAACAGTCATTGATAATATATCAGAAACGGAGGATTGACATGAAACGGCTGGATGAACTGATTCAACTTTTAAATGTCGAGGATGTATCAGATGATAATATCACAAATTTGCCGGAGCTGACCACGCAGCGTATCCTGAAACGGACCCTTGAAAAGGCAGGATTGATTAAAAGAAAGCAAAGGTTCCAATTAAGAATCATACTGGTAGCGGCCATAGCGATGACACTGTCAGTCGCGGTTGCAGCGAAAGACATAATTGCTACAGTATTCAGGAGCATTTATAAAGACTCCTCCCTGATTGTTGAAAAATACAACAGACAAGTCAATGCTTCCACAAGTAACAATGGTATTACATTTACAATAGAGAGTGTTCTGCGGGATGATTTGGGTTATTACTTCTTTTATAAAATGAAGAATGAAATGTCCCCTTTTCAGGGCGGTCTCGTAGCTTCACTGACAGACCAGGTCACTTACATGCCCGGCTCCAGGATATCATCCGGAACAGCGAGGTTTGGAGGACCGATGCCTTCAGCGGAGGAAATGGATGAATATAGCAGTGTCTGGTATCTCCCGGATTCAAAAGCATTATCTGATGCAAAAAGTGTGGAGATAAAGATAGACAGGATCGTCGAACTGAACATTAATAACGAACGACAGCGCAGTGATTTCGATATCAGCAAATATTTGGCAACGATCTCGAATCTAAACGCCCAGGAACTGCTGGAAACCAAAGCCGGCCGTATACTTGGACGAAAGAATCTTGATATCCTCCCTTATACAGGGAGCGAGTGCAGGATCGACAACATTGGCATCGTAGATGGGAGTTTATATATTAAACTGATAACGAAAGATTATTATCTATTATCATCTCCGGATTTGCAACTGACAGATGGAGTTAATATTTATACCCCGGGCGCGACATTCAGGTCAAACACAGAGAATGTGGGAACAGCAGATTTCGTTTTCAGTCAAATAAATACAGACGAATTGGCAGGGCTGTATTTATTGATCTGTCAGCCGGACATAGTAAATGACCGAACAGGACCCTGGCAACTTTCTTTTCAATTGCCGGAGGAGAAAGCACCTGCTGCCATAATATTGCCAAATATCCAGTTCGGCATCTGGAACAGCCAGTGGCACACGGATGAAATCAGTATAACGCCTGTTTCGATATCTTTAAATATAAGTACGGTGGAACCGGCAAGCCAGGAGGAAAATCAGACTACCGGACAAACGCATCTGCGTCTTTGGATGCAAGATGGAACGATGATCACAGGAAAGCCCAGATCCGGGACCGTGAGTTCAAGTCAGGACGGCAGATTGAACGCAAGAACGAATTTCTGGTTCACCCGAGCATTTCATATGGAGAACATCAATCAAATCGAAGTCAGCGAAACCGCTGACTTTCAGGATATAAGGTTAGTTATAGAACCGGGTGCATACCAGGTACAACCGTAACAATGCTGCAGGCTCTTAGGAATGATTTCGAGAAAAGTGATTGACGTTGTTATACAAATTTCTGAATGGGGGAATGGATATGCATAAAAAGTTAAAGACTTATCTTTCATTAATTATTGCACTGGTTATGATTCCATTCAAAACCCTTGCGTGTGATCCAAACTTGATCCCAACTTGCCATGATGATATATATTTGTACCAGACAGAAATGTATAATGAAGGGTGGTGGTCTACGAATGATCAAAATCAAGTAATATACATGTATAATGAAATGTACGATAATGAATGGCGGCTGGTAATTCCAGACTGTGGGAATAACAATTCATATATTGATTATTCATATCAATGTGAAGCTATATGGGGCTGCACTCATCAATATACACGAAATGCATATAAAGATGATAATTCAGCATACCTTTGGTATCAATATACACCAGTACCCAACCAATATGGCGGTTATGATTACCATACAATATGGTGTGCTACATATACAGGAACTGATTATTTTGATTGGTGCAGTGCTCACTGATAGTAATTGGAAAGCAATGGCTGCGAGCATTAGGGAAGGGAATTCTCTATTATGGGGTGAGATTATGGATGCAAGCATTGATTATAACATGAACCACAGTGTAGTATATACCCAGAAAGGTGTACTATTGCACTTAAACACGAAGGATATTATATACCTGGAGAGCCAATGGAGAATAATAATAGTTAATACATTAACCGCCAAACACCAGATATATTCTGCTATATATAAAGAAGAAGAAAAGCTTAGCAACTATGGTTTCATCCGCACGCACCAAAGTTATTTAGTAAATGTAAATTATATTAATAAAGTAGCAGGCAATAATATATTTCTTAAAAATTCCACGATTCTGCCGATTAGCAGGAGGTATCATAAAAATATCAAAACAGCGCTGTTACGGGAAGGATAACCAGATTATACATTAAACACACCAATTTATACAATTCCGGGTATGTATTATACATTCGTATTGATTTGATGTGATAGGCATGATAAAAAGTATTACGAAGGAAATAAATAGTGCGAGAGAGACCATGGTATTTGATCAAGGCAGATATCCAAGCCCTGGTCGGATAGAATGAGGAATTAAGGACGTGAAGGCGAGAATTAGGAGGTGATGCCACTTGAGATTGCATTGAAAAATTAAGGCCTTATAAAGGGAAAAGCGGAGAACAGGAAATACTGAGATCAAAAAATTTATAATTAGAGAGGGGAAGGTTAAAATGTTAATAAGAGGTAGTATTAGCAAAAAGAGAACTAGGTGGGGGAGAAAAGCAGGGAATAACAAAAGAGGATAAAGATAAATATATTTGTTCGAACCCTTTTGGATTTCCACTAGCTCGTTTGAATTCGGAAGTAATATTTTTCTTAAGAAATCCTCGTGATGGACGACCAGAATCAATAATGAATCAATAATTAATACATATTCGCCGGTGGCGGGATATCAGGGAAAGTTTATTAAAACAGAGAACGGTTCATACGAAAGAAACTGGCCTTATGGTTTTGCAGAGACAATTATTAATATCAGTGAGTTAAAGAAGTTAATAAAATGAATTCTGGTTGCTCCAGAGCTGGATGTTCTACGATGGGTAAGTTCAAGGTGTGGGGTATAATTATCTGCTGGTTAGAGCTAATAATGTGAACTTAAAGTTGGGAGTGATGATAAATATGAGTGTATGAATTATAGCGCGATTATTTTTACTTACTTTTACTCATCGAATTTGATAAGGGGTTGATTTTATGAAAAAAATTGCGGGTATTTTAATGTTAATTGTATTAATCGTTACGCCGGTTATTGCACAGGCATATTCCTTGGAGCAGTTGTACACGGAATATGACATTTCATTTGGATTTGAAACATATTCAGCCGCTGAAAACTATTTATACGATGATCTGGGCACAAATGAATTTTATGCAAATTGTCCTCAAGGTTATTATATCATGACATTAGAAAAAAAGGTTCTATTCTGGTATAATTATGTTGATGATATAATCTGCCCATGTTTAAATGATATTAGATGTCCGAGATTTATAAGTGCTAATGATGGATCTTCAAAATACAGGTATAATAGGATGGCTCAAGATACAGAAGGAGAAACGATATATATTGATTATGCAATTTATTTAAGTGAAGAATATTAACACTATAAAATCCGAGAGCAAGGCATCTTATGAGCAGATGCCTTGCTCTCGCACGCTTCACTAATAAACGAATGATATCTTAAATTTTACTCAACAAAGCAGAATAGTCAGCTATAACTATAATGCCTTTCTACAATTTAATTTGGGAGATGATTCTTTTGCAGTCAATGATCAGAGCGACGGGTTTGAGTAAGTTTTACCACCAGGGAGAGATGGAGGTCCAGGCGCTGCGAAATGTGGATTTTGAAGTTTCGGAGCAGGAATCCGTGGCCATTGTGGGCAAGAGCGGTTCGGGCAAATCCACACTGTTGCACCTGCTGGGAGGGCTGGACAGACCCACCGGGGGGAGCGTCTGGATCGCCGGTGTGGAAATCGGAGAGCTGGGGGAAGATGCAAGGAGCCGGTTCAGAAGGAAGAACATCGGCTTTGTCTTTCAGTTTTTCAACCTGATCCCGGAATTGAATGTGAAGGAAAATATCCTGTTCCCGCTCCTGCTGTCCCGGACAGACCCGGATGAGGCCTATATCGACCAGCTGATCTGCGACCTGGAGATGCAGGACCGGATCTTCCACCTTCCCCACCAGCTTTCCGGGGGCGAACAGCAAAGGATCGCCATTGCCCGGGCACTGGCAGCAAAACCTCGGATCGTTATGTGTGATGAACCGACCGGTAATCTGGATGAGGAAACCGGGAAGTTTGTCCTGGAAAAGCTCATGGAACTCCAGAGCAAATACAGGCAGACACTGCTGATGGTCACCCATGACAGGGATATTGCTGTCCGAATGTCCCGCACCGTGACCCTTTCCCATGGGGAGATCCTGGCCCCCGGAAAGGAAGGGGGACAGGCATGAGAGCACCTCTGGCCTATCTGAGCATCAAAACATTGAAAGTCAGAAGAAGATCATCGGCTGCGCTGGTATGCAGCATCGCCTTTTGCATCGCCCTCTCTCTGGTCCTGATGTCTGTCCTGAACAGTTATCAGCAAAACTACCGCAAACAGCTGTTCAAAGCCTATGGCACCCAGCATGCAGTCCTGTTCAACGTGCCTTCCGGCGGCGAACAGACTCTCTGGGAGAATGCTTCCCTTCGCTGCGGACGGGTCCGTATTTACGGAACATACACCGTGCCGGAAAGCATCACGGGGGAAGTGGTTTCGCTTGGAACGATGGACGATACCGCCGCCGACCTGTCCAGGATCAGGCTGCTTGCGGGCAGGCTTCCGGATATGTCGGACGGGATCGCTGTGGAAAAAGGCGTTCTGGCACGGATGAAGATCACACCGGTCATCGGGACGGAGATCCCGCTCGACCTCAACCTGTTAAGTGAGAACCGGAAGCTGAAGGGGGAGCCGGCCCAAGCCACCTTCATCCTGACCGGGATCCTGGAAAATTACCGAGCGAACCAGCTGCCGGAGGCAGAGCAGCGCATCAGCGGGTTTGTGGACCTCCCTGCCATCCTGCTGGCCGCGGATAATCCCTTGGCAGACAGGCAGGCATTTTCCACGAATCATTTTTACATATACATGAACCATACAGCCAGCCCGCTGGAATCAGCAAAACTGCTGAAGGATGTGGCAAACGCAGAAATGGTATACCTGAATTCGAAAGTCTACAACCCGGATAATGGTGAAATACGCACCGGGTCTCCCGGCACAGACCTGATGCCGCCGCTGCTTCTTGTGGCCTGCATCCTGTTTGCTGCATTTTTCCTGTTGGCAAATATGATCCTTTTGACCGGAAATGAGCGGATGCAGCAGATCATCGGGCTTCGCTTTGCGGGAGCAGGAAGCGGGGATGGTTTGAAATATACAGCCATCCGGGGCGGCATCCTGATTTTGCTCGGGATCCCGCTGGGGATCCTGCTAGCCCTGCCTTTGCATGTGCTGACACGGCGGATCCTTCTAAAATTTCCTGTGGCTCCTTTCGATTTTGTGCCTGATTTTTCAGGAGCAGGTTTCATTATCCTGGGTGCTGTCATTCTGATTTTTACGCTCATGCTCCGCCCGGTCTGGAGACAGAAGGATCTGACCGCGATGGAGCTTTCCAGGAGCATGGTCCGGGAAGACCGGATCCGGCATGTGAACTTCAAAAGCAAAAACGGGATCCTGCTTTGGGCAGTCAAATCTGCAGCCAACAGCGCCAATAAACTTGTCGTGGTCGGTATTTCTTTTATGATGATTGTTTTTATCGTTATCAGCGGGGTGTATATGATCCGGCTGATGAAATATGCGAATATGCCGGTCACGATGTATGATTACTGGGTCCGTCATTCAGCTAAATTGTACTATAGTGCACTGATGATCCCGGAGAGGACCGATGCGGGGATCAGGGAAAACCAGCTTTTCTATCTGGCATCGTCCCCGGATGTAAAAAGCATTTTCGGGATCAAGCGCCTGGATGTCAACATCGCCCGCCTGCCCGGCGAGCCGGAACAAAAATACAGGGATATGGATCCGTTGCCTTCTGCAGGAATGGACCAGATCATGCAGCAGGACAAGGTGAAATACGGGTATGCACAAGACGCTGTTCTGTATCGCAGGACGCTCCTGGGGGTGGATAATGAAATGCTGAGTGCATTATCCCCTTTTGTGGTGAGCGGAACCATCCAGCCGGACCGGCTCAGGACAGGAAAGGAGATCCTCCTGTGCAGCAAGAACAGGGAGGCAGGGACGATGGCGGGAGAGCGGTTTATATTATCCCAGATCATCGAAGGAAAGATGTTTGAATTGGAGGTCAGCGTGGGGGCTGTCGTGTACATCCCGGAAGACCGGCAGGACCTTCTGAAGCTCTATCGCTCCGCATTCATCTGGCATCAGAGCACCTTTGATACCCTGCCTTTTCCCGTGCAGTACTCAGACGTCCGCATCGAGCTGAAGGACCCAAAACAGACGGAAGATATCCGGGGCCGGATCCAGGAGATCGTACGGCTGAACGCGGAAGAGAAGAATAAAGTCAGCGTGCAGTCGGGGATCGAGGAAAACGAGATCTACCGGAACACGGGGAAGACCGCCCGCCTGTTTATCGTGATGATCGTGCTGATCCTGGGATTGTATTCCCTGATCAACCTTGTTTATTATTTCTCCGTGCGAATCCGTGAACGCCTCCCTCTCTTCGGTGTCATGCGCGCTATTGGTATGACCCGCCGTCAGCTGATGGCCATGGTGCAGTGGGAGGCGGCCTGCTTCACAGGGGTCTCCTCTCTGGCGGGCATCGGGATGAGTCTGCTTGTATTCCTGATCTTCCATGAAGTGCCCCATAAAGGTGTTTCTGTATTTTCTGTAATCCCGTATGAATACATCGTGCTGCTGCCTTTGGTGCTGGTGGGCGCCGCTGCCCTGGCGGTCCTGTTCCCGGCACTGCAGGTATTTCGGAGGAGTGAAGTCGAGGCCATCAGGGAGCTGTAGGAGGGGGAGAAGGATATGATCACTGAGATCCCGGTGAAGATCCTCCTTGCCGGGATTTTCAACACAGTACTGGTAATTACCGAAATAATTATGCCAAAAAAACTGCCTGCGATTCTTTTTGACGTCGCCGGGCGAACGTGGTAAAATAAGGATATCTTTGACAGGCAGGCGGATGGATTCAGGACCGGGTGCAGGCCAAATACCTAAAAGAGGTGTTATACAGATGATTTTTCAGAATGCATTGTTCCACAATATCTGTGAACTTGTATCCGATAATATCTGTGAACTTGTATCCGTTCCGGCGAAGGAGGGTCTGCTGCTTCGCCGGATCCCCCGGGAAGTGTGCGCAGATTCCGGGCCGGGCGTAGGAGGAAATGCCTTTCGCACGGCCGGATGCGAAATCCGGTTTATTATCCGGGAGGGCTTTGCCGAGGTCACCCTCGGACTGGAGAATTCTGAGACGAACGGCGAGTCAAGGAATGTTCCGGGTCTTTGTGAAATCTATCATGGCAATTTTCAGGAAACCCATGTGCGAAATCCTATTCTGATAAAGAACGGGCCTGTTGCCATTTNNAAAAATATCGAACCCGCCGCAAATGCGACTTCTGGAAAAAATCCACCAGGAGCAGGGTCTGCCTTTTGATCCCGCCGTGGTTCGGGTCATTCTTCCATACAACAAGCAAACCCGCTTCTATAATATCCAAGGGGACATCGCGCCTCCGGGATCCCATCAACTTCCCTCCCGGACACTGTTGACTTACGGATCTTCGATCACCCAGGGCTACACAGCCTCCCTTCCCACCGGGACCTACGCCATGCAACTGGCCCGGCATCTTAGCGCTGATCTTCTGAATCGGGGGGTGGCGGGCGCAGCCCAAATGGAGCCTGCCATGGCAAAAATGATCGCCGGTGCTCCATGGGACATGGCGCTGCTGGAAATGGGCATCAACGTTTTTGGTACCTGGGATGAAGAGACCTATTCCCGGCGGATCTCTGAATTTATCGATATCATCGTCCGGGCACATCCGGACCGCTGGGTCTTCTGTATCGATCTTTACACCCACACCGGCGATTTTACCTGCAATCCCAAGACCGCCAGCTTTCGTAATATTTTACAAAAAAAAGCAGAAAGTCTGCAGGCGGAAGGATATCAAAAAATCAGACACATCCGCGGAGACAGCATCCTGGACATTTCATCCGGTCTTACCATCGACCTGGTGCATCCCGCCAATCCTGGCATGGAACGGATGGCGCTGAACCTGGCAGACAGGATCTTGAAGCTGACATCACCGGTCTGACGGCTTGCTGAAAGGATATATCGGTCATTCCGGACAGGCGTTTCCCGCCGCCCGGAGCCAATCGAGAAGGGTGGGGTTTGGAATGAAGAAAACCGCCGTCAGAATTGTATCCCTGATCGCTGCTGTCCTGTTGCTGCTTTCATTCCTCCCTGCCGCGCTGGCGGCACAGCTGCCCGATCTGGTGGTATCCACCGCATGGCTGGCNNCATTATCCTGAATCAGGGGACCAGTGGCATCCCGGCACCCAAACCGCCGGGGGGGTTTACCAATGCACTGTTCATTGACGGAAAGCTGGTCGCTCAGGATCTGGTGACATCCGCGCTGGCCCCCGGGGCCAAGCTGGAAAGTGCTTTCAATTTACAGTATCAGCTCTCGCCGCCCTCCGACACCATCCGGATCATTATGGACTATCAGCAGGGCATTGCCGAAGACAATGAGCAGAACAATATCTGGGAAACTGTATGGAAACCGCAGGAGGAAAATACCAGTACCCATGCCCCGCAGGATACCCTCTCGCCGGCAAACTCCACTCCCGTTGCCACCACGGCCGGGACTGCTGCTGCAGATACGGTCCAGACGGAACCTGCTCCGGAAGAGACTGCTCAGGCGTACCCTTCTCTTTTGCCGGAAGGGACACCGTCAGCGACATCAAACCTTCCGGCCGCTCCCAGCAAGATCATTTCTGTGATCCCCGACCTCCTTTTTACCGAAAAACCCACGGTATCCCAAGTGACTTCCCGTTCTGTGGTCATCCAGTGGTCGACCAATCTGGACAGCAACAGCCGGGTACAATACGACAGCCACGCAGGAAAATCCATGCAGGCAAAGAATGACGATCAGTTCGTGAAACAGCACCAGATCAGCCTGGAAGGGCTGGATGCAGGGACGGCATACCAGTTCACGGCCCTGTCGACGGACGTGAACGGAATCAGGATCCAGTCCGTGCCCCTGGTCTTTGTGACCCTGCCTGAAAAGGACCTGCAGAGCCCATCCGTTTCATTGAAACTGCCGGCCAAACTTTCCGGGCGGAAAGCCGGCATCGAGGCAACGGCAGCAGATAATACAGGCTTAAGCCGTGTCGTCTTTACTATCGACGGGCAGGCGGTTTTCACCGATTATACAGTGCCATTTCGATGGGATTGCGACACCCCGGTTTTTGGGGAGGGGACCCATGATTTCGGAGTGGAAGCCTATGACATGGCTGGCAACAGGGCGGAAGCCATCCGTGCGGGGACGGTCAGCAACCGTTTCGAAGAAACGCTGTCTCCTGTGCATGTTCGCATTCGGGCGCCTTCAGACGCGGAAGATCTCTATGGGATCGTTGAGAT
>DOHE01000196.1 GCA_003535395.1 Clostridiales bacterium
TTGAAAGTCTGATACCAAAGTCAGGGATCAGTTTACTAATAGGAACTAATAATGTCAATGGTTCCCTCTCTTTCTGCCGCTTTATGTTGATCATGCTGCCATCGTCTGTTTTCGAGAATCATTTTTGAGCCCGGATAATTACGGCAAATGAATCTGCATCCAGCACGGATCCGTCAAATTCCCCGAAAATTTCGAGGTTCGTGAAACCAACCTTCCGGACCATGTCCAGCAGTTCATCCGGTCCCAGCGCAAGAAGGGGAACAGAATCCCGGTATTCTTCGGTTTTCCCGTTCCGGGTGATGGTCAGCACTGTATCAAAATCCACCCGCTTGGGTCCGCTTCTGCTGCCGGACCCGTGCGATTCCCCCTCGTCTTCCTGGAAATCGCCTTCGCTCCAACGGTAATTGCGTACGAAGGTGACCCCGGCTTCCGGCCGATGGATGGTGGGCAGCCCGGACAGCCGGAGCCGGAAGACCCGCTGGAAATGGATCGTCTGCAACACAATCCGACCCCCGGGCACAAGCAGCGCATGCATGTCGGAAANNTCGGAAATCAGTTGGGCAGCTTCTTGCCGGTCCTGCAGATGGACAAGGGAATTGCCGATGCAGCAGACCAGATCAAAGGTCTGTCCGCCGGCGATTTTCAGCGCATCCCGCATGTCTGCAGCGATAAATCTTGCAGAGGGGCTTCCGTTGATCGCCTTCTGCCGGGCCAGTCGGATCATCTCTTCATCCAGGTCGACCCCGGTTACATCAAATCCTATTTCTGCCAGCGCCAGAGCGTATGTTCCCGTGCCACAGGCCAGATCCAGGATCCGCTTCCCAGGCACCAGATCCCGGGCCAGAAAATCGACAACAGCATCGTAACGGGGAAACACCACATCATATACCTGGCTCAACGCTTCATAGAATCCCATTTCATTCATAGCCCAGGATCTTTTCCATATCATAGCTGGCAGTAATGCTCCGCCCGGGAGGCACCACCAGAAATTCGTCCGCCAGCGCATCCACCACCGGTACCGTGACCCAGTCCTGGCTCACCAGGATGCGCAGCAGGCGCATATCTCCCTGGAGCACTACGGGTTCCTGCCGGTCCGGGCTGGCTTTGAAGCGCTCCAGATGGCCCAGGTGGGACAGCTCGGGAATGTCGATGAAGATATGTTCATGTTTGTCATTCGGGTGGAGTGTGGCCCAGATATAGGCGGCATTGTCCTCGCCGTACTGGTCTGTCAGATCTTTATAGGCAGACGACACATATTCCAGGCTCTTTGTGCCCTTGCGCACCCGTTCCTGATACCCCGGAGAGCTCCAGGGGCAGCTCAGCCGATCCTTGAACTCCTCCAGGAACCGCGCTTTGGACCCAAGGAAAATAGTACAGCAGTCATGGGCCCGGGGGATCACCAGAGGCAGCTTTTCCGTCTGCAGCCCCAGCACACTGTTGCCGCAAAGCCCGAAGCCCAGCAGGATGGCATCGTAGTCAAAATGGGGATCGTTTTCTGCTTGTGTGATCCTCTTTTGGATATCTCCCCGCAACACTTCCGGGTATGTATGAGACTCCTTTGGGGTGAACTCCGGATCCACCAAATGAGGAGACGTGGCGATGGCCATACAGGTCTCCCGGGTAAACACCTCGCAGGAGATGAGCTTATATCGCAGCATAGGTCATCCTCCAAATGCCGGGAACCAGCACAGCAGTTCCCGTGTCGCCAGTTCATGGCCTTTCCGGCTGGGATGGTTGCTCCAGGAAAGCAGGTCGGACAGAGCCCCGCCCTGGGCCAGGTATTTTTCAAAAGCGGCAAAACTGTCCGCCAGGCCAACGCCGTATTCCCCGGCCAGACGGCGGATCAGCTCCGCGTGATCCCGCAGTGGATATGGTTCCAGAGCAAGGGCACTCTCTGCATCCCTTTCCCCGGTGACGGCAGCCGTCAGGGCACTATCCGCAGTGGGGGTCATCAGCAGCACCTTGACATCCCGGGACAAAGCATTTTCGATCATGCTCCGCCAGGCGGCCTCCGATGCAGCAAGACCGATCCTTCTGTCATTCAGTGCGTAGTCGAGGGTGAGCACATCCGGCCGGTGGCAAAGCACGGTGTCTTCAAACCGGGCTGCCCCCCGCTCTGAATTCTCTCCGCCGATAGCGGTAACAATGACATTGATCACAGCAAAAGGAAACCGGTCCTTAAGGCCCCTGTGCAGCAGGTAGGGATAGGCATTGAAAGTATCCACGCGGGGAGTGGCGAAATACCCGGCGGGTACGCTGTGCCCGTGACATACCACATTGACGCAGCGATTGGCAGGCCAGTGGGTTTTAAGGATCTGGACGACCGGGTCCAGATAATGATTGGGATCAGCAGTTTTCATTTCATCGTACATCCTTTCCGGATCCTGTTTTCCAGGATCTATTTTCCTGTGAGCCAGGGATCCATGCGCCGGGGAATGCCCCCGGTGGCGATGCCCAGGTCTTCCCGCAACCGGATAATATCTGCCAGCTGCGCCTCCGTCAGCTCGTTGGCTCTGCCAAAGAAATTGCGCAGGTACATCGCAATGAGCGCGTAATTTTCCAGAGCCTCCAGCCGGTAAAACGCCTCATACACATCCCGCCCCCAGGCCAGAGGCCCATGGTTGGCCAGCAGCACTGCGTTGTACTCCCGGCAGTACGGGGCGATGGAATCCGGAACTTCCTGGGAGCCTGGACGCGCATAGGGGGCGACCCGTACCACCCCCAGGTTGACGATCGCTTCCGGATAAAAGGCAAAATCCAGGTCCACTCCAGCAATGGCAAAAGCGGTGGAGACCGGTGGATGAGCGTGCACGGCCCCGCCTGCGTGTGGATTCTCTGTATAAACCCGAAGGTGCATTTTGATTTCCGAGGACGCAGGACGGCTTCCTTCCAGTACTTTTCCGGACAGAGACAGTTTGACCAGGTCCTCTTCCTTCATATATCCCTTGGACACCCCGGCAGGAGTAGCCCAGATCGTATCAGGGCCAGCACGCAGACTGATATTTCCATCGTTGGATGCTACGAAACCTTTCTCATACATGCGGCGGCCGATGTCCAGGATGGCCTGTCGGGCGGCAGAGTCGGTGAGGGTGAAAAAGTGTGCATTATCCATGGGGGGGGAAAGACCTCCTTTGTTCCATTTGTCGGCGAACAGTGGCCAGAGACTCGCCATAAGGCGGCTGTACTGCCCCGAACTCGGTGATGATTCCGGTGATCAGCGCTGCATCCGTCACATCGAATGCCGGGTTGTACACCCCGACCCCCTCCGGCGCCATACGCTGCCGGTACCACAGGTCCGTGACCTCCTCCGGCCGGCGCAGCTCGATCGGGATGTCCGCTCCGGTGGCGCACCCAAAATCCAGGGTGGATGTGGGCGCACACACGTAAAACGGGATCTGATAATGTTTCGCCAGGATGGCGACCCCGGACGTTCCGATTTTATTGGCGGTATCCCCGTTGGCCGCTACCCGGTCACAGCCCACCAGCACCGCCTGGACCCAGCCGTTTTTCATGACGATGGACGCCATGTTGTCGCAAATCAGTGTCACATCCACCCCTGCGGCCATGAGTTCATACGCCGTCAGTCGGGCTCCCTGCAGCAGAGGCCGGGTCTCGTCAGCAAAAACCTTGAATCCATATCCCCGCTCCTGCCCCAGCAGCATGGGCGCCAGCGCCGTGCCGTACCGTGTAGTAGCCAGCTGGCCGGCATTGCAGTGGGTGAGCAGTCCCATTCCCGGTTTCAGCAGTGCAAGCGCATTTTCCCCGATGCTTCGGTTCACAGCTTCATCTTCGTCCCGGATGGCATCCGCTGCATCCTTCAGCGCAGCTTTCACCGCGGGCAGCTGCAACCCATGGGAAAGGCTCCGCTCCAGGCAGTCCGTCATCCGGTCCAGTGCCCAGAACAGGTTGACTGCAGTCGGCCGGGATGTAGCCAGGAATCGTGCAGCCTCAAGCAGTCTGCGGCGGAAGTCTTCCCGGTCCACAGCAGCAGTGGTGGTGGCGGCAACAGTGGCTGCGGCAACAGTGGCGGCGGCCGCAGTGGCGGCGTCAACAGTGGCGGCGGCCGCCAGGTATACGCCGTAGGCTGCAGCAACCCCGATCGCCGGAGCTCCCCGTACCCGAAGGCTTTGAATGGCTTCGTGGATCTCCTCCGTGGTTTTCAGATGCAGGATCCGGCACTCCCCGGGCAACAGTGTCTGATCCAGCAGCAGCAGTTCATTTTTTTCATCATCCAGTGCAACGGCTTTCAGCTTCTGCCCCGGGCCTGTCATACCTTTTCCACTTCCCCGTAGTTTTCTCCAAAGGTTTCCACCGTCACCTTTTTCATACGCTGGGGCTCATCCGGCCAGTCCTGCGCGTTGCGTTTCACAGAAATGATCCGGTCCACTTCCTCCATTCCCTCCAGTACTTTCCCAAAGGCGGCATATTGCCCGTCCAGGTGGGGCGCAGGCGCTGCCATGATGAAAAATTGTGAACCGGCAGAATCCGGCCGCATGGAACGGGCCATGGAAATCACGCCCCGCTCGTGGGTCAGGGAATTGTCAAAACCGTTGCGGCTAAATTCACCGCGGATGCAGTACCCGGGTCCGCCCATACCGGTGCCGTCCGGGTCTCCGCCCTGGATCATAAACCCGGGGATGACCCGGTGAAAAACCGTGCCGTCGTAAAAACCTTTGCCGGCCAGGCACAAAAAGTTGCGAACCGTATTGGGAGCGGTATCAGGGTAAAGCTCCACCTTGATAACAGCTCCATTTTCCATTTCAATAATGATTTGCGGATCAGATCGTGACATGTTGAGTATCTCCTGTCCATAAAGTAATCAGTTATCCCGACCGGCCTTCCGGTCACGCAGGAATCGCTATCATAATATAGAAGCGGGGGACATGCGTCAAGTAGAACCACCCACCAAAGGTATCAAATTGCAATAGTAAACCGTCGGATTTTGGTATATAATTATTGAAAACGAAGAATTCAAAGCTGTTGACAGGAGTGTAGCGCATGGTATATTCCATAGACGAGTTAAGCAAAAGAATAGCACCGATCGCCATGAAATACAACCTGCGCGCCGTATATATTTTTGGCTCCTACGCCCGTAACGAGGCAACAGAAAACAGCGATGTGGACGTGCTGATTGACCGGACGGATTCAAAAGTGAAGAATTTGTTTGACATGGGCGGCTTGTACAACGACTTGTGTGAAAGCATCGGCAAAGAAGTGGATTTAGTTACAACGCAGACTTTGGAGCAGGAGAGTACCCGGCAGCGGACACCTTGGTTCGTTAAAAACGTACGAACGGAGATGTTAAAGATTTATGAATAGCGGAGACTTGCAAAGGATAATGCATATCTTGACCTATTGCCGGGATATAGAAAGCTTTATCAAGAGATTTGGAATGGACTATCAGGCATTTATAATGGATAGGGCTTATTTTAATGCTGTATCCATGTGTATTTTGCAGATAGGGGAATTGGCAAATGGCCTTTCTGTTGAGTTTCGAGAGGAGACTAAAGAGCAGATGCAATGGGACCTTATACGGGGAATGCGGAACTGGCTCGCCCATGCCTACACAGAAATGGATGAAAATGTCATCTGGGAAACGGCAACAAATAGCATCCCGGTGCTATTACACTTTTGCAAAAAAGTTATTGCACAAGTGACAAACGATAAGGGTCTGTAATCATTGACCATTCCGAAAAATAATCAGTTATCCCGCCCGGCCTTCCGGTCACGCAGGAATCGCTATCATAATATAGAAGCGGGGGACATGCGTCAAGAGACATTCCGGTGATCCTCAGGCATTGACTATACCCCACGGGGTATTATAATGAAAACAGCCAACACATCTCCACCCCAGGAGGAATACAATTATGGATAATAAAAAGACAAAAACCAGGCAGCCTCCGGAAAAACAGTCTCTGCTTAACCGTCTCAGCCGAATCGAAGGTCAGGTGAAGGGACTTCGCTCCATGGTGGAGGAAGACCGCTATTGCGATGATATTCTGACGCAGGTGGCGGCGGCGGAAAGTTCCATCCGCAGCTTCGGCTTGGTCCTCCTGGAAAATCACCTGCGCACCTGCGTAAAAGACCGCATCCAAAACGGCAATGAAGAGGTGCTGGATGAACTCATGATTACAATTGGTCGTTTCAGTCGGTGAAATCGCACTCCACCCACCGGTTTTCACGCGCTGACCGGTAAGCTGCTTCCATCACCCGCTGGATATAGGCCCCCTCTTCAAGAGAAGGGCTTGCCGGCCGGCCTTCGTCTACGCATGAAAGAAAACTGTATAAACAGTGCACATGCCCCCGGAGCCAGCCGATGGAGACCTTGGATGCAGGAAATTCCCCACCCGGGCCTGGATAACGCTGCACGCAGGCAATCCGTGTAAACCCTCGGTTCCCTCCCAACGGTACCTCCGGTGCTGACTGATCGAAAAAGTCCAGCCAATTGGGATCCATCAGATTGAGCCGGACAGCACCGCCGGTACCGTGGATCTCCAGCCGAAGCTCATCTTCACTGCCTGTTGCTACCTTGGATGCCTCGATGGTGCCAAGCGCGCCCTGTTTCATCCGGGCCATCATCACTACCTGATCCTCCGCCGTCACGACCGCCGGTCGGCCTTCCCGGTCCGGCCGCACAGGGTGAACGATGTGCGTGGCTGCCAGGATTTCGGAATATTCTCCAAGCAGGTGATAAATCAGATCCAGCACGTGGGACCCCAGATCCAGCAGAACGCCTCCGCCGCCAAAGACAACGTCCTGACGCCAGCCCATGGGCTTTGCCGCATCCACCTGGCCTGCATGCAGGTAAGCCGCACGAAAGGACAGGATCCGTCCCAACCGTCCCTCTTCAACGATTTCCCGAGCTCTTAAGACCGCCGGGAAAAATCGGTTGTGGAACACCATCTGGTGGACCTGCGGCCAAACACCTGCTGCAGAATTTTCTGCGCCTGGATTTCCCGCACTCGGATTTCCCACCGTCGCCTCTTGTTGCTGCCGCAATGCCTCCAAAACCTCCTGCGCCTGTCCGTAACCTGCGGTGAGCGGCTTCTCGCAGTAAACGGATTTGCCTGCCCGGAGCGCATGGACCAGGTCCGCCGCATGCAGTGAATTGGGTGTGCAAATACTGATCACCTGGATCTCTGGCCGCTCAAAAAGCCGGGCGGAGTCCGTTGTGGAAAATTCAAATCCATATTGGTCCCGGAACATCTCCGCCTTCTGAATCGTCCGGCTGCACACTCCCACCAGCCTGATCCGAAACTTCGCTCCCGGATAATAAAACGGGATCGTCCGATACCCGTAAGTATGCGTTCTTCCCATATATCCCGTGCCGATGACGCCGACCCCGATCTCCTTCATGCTGCGCTCCTCCCGGACCTGCCTTCTGTTCCTGCAGTCATAGTTGTTCTGACTCCACCCGGTTGCGAAGCACTCCGATCCCTTCCACCTCCACTTCCACCACATCCCCGGCTTTCAGGAATACAGGAGGTTTACGTGCGAATCCGACTCCCTGGGGCGTGCCGGACAGGATGACCGTGCCGGGCAGCAGCGTCATATTGCGCGAACACCAGCTGACAAGCTCAGCCATTGGGAAGATCATGTCCCCGGTATTGGATTCCTGGAAAATGGTGGTGTTGATCCGGGTACGGATGTTTGCATTGTCCGGATCCAATTGGGTTTCGATCCAGGGCCCCAGCGGGCAAAAGGTATCGAAGGACTTGGCCCGAGCCCACTGCACATCCAGTTTCATCTGACAGTCCCGGGCACTCACATCATTGCCGCAGGTGTACCCCAGCACATACTCCAGTGCCCGCTCCACCGGTACATTTTTGGCAGTCCTGCCAATGACCGCTGCCAGTTCGCATTCATAGTCCACTTCGTCCGGCGCTGTAGAGGGCAGTCGAATGGCTTCCTCCGGTCCGATCACACTGGTGGTGGCCTTGATGAAGATCACCGGCCGCTCCGGCAGCTTCATCCCGCTCTCTCTGGCATGCTGCCGGTAATTGAGGCCGATGGCGATGATATTGGGAGGCGTTACGGGGGAAAGCAGGTTCACCTGTGTCAGATCATCACC
>DOHE01000065.1 GCA_003535395.1 Clostridiales bacterium
ACAGTATATCGTCAATTGTCATTTTGTCACCCGGGTAGAAAAATCAGGTCAACGGCTGGTACTGGACAATGGGATGATCTGTCTCCTTGGGCGGAAGTATCGAAAGAGTCTTCTTGACAAACTGAAGGAAACTGCGGAGTCCATCAACCGCAGCCAGGTTTGACGGGCGATTCCTGATACCTGCTTTTTCAAAATGGATATTCGTGATATGATGATCCTGAACATTTTCAACATGCGGCCGGAAGGGCCGGGAGGCAGACAGATCATGGGATCATGCATGGCAGACATCGCAAGGATCATAGAAAAAGCAGCACCCCTGGATTTGGCGGAGAGCTGGGACAATACGGGCATGCTGTTGGGAGATGAGTACAGCACTGTTCGACGTGTGCTGGTATGTTTGGATGTGACTCAAGCAGTGGTTCATGAAGCCGTCGACAGTGAAGCGGATATGATCATTTCCCATCATCCTCTGATTTTTCAACCCCTGAAAAACATCCTTTCTTCATCGGAAACGGGAAGCATCCTTATGCAGCTTATTGCCCACCGGATCCGTTTATATGCTGCCCACACGAACCTGGATCTGGCTCCAGGAGGGCTCAATGATGAACTGCTCCGACGGTTGGGTCTGTCTTCTCTTAATGAAGATGCGCTGCCCCGCATCGGACGTTTTCCGTCTCCGATGACTTTGGAGGAGTTTATACAGCACGCCAAAAATCGGCTGGAACTGGAAAGCATCAGGATGATACCTGCAGATCAGTCTCCGTTGGTACAAACAGTGGCAGTGGCTTCCGGGGCCTACCAGCGGGAGTATTTACCGCTGCTTAAGGAGAAAAGACCGGATATTTTGGTGACCGGGGATGTAAAATATCATGAAGCACTGGAATTGGCATCGGTGGGGCAATGGGTGATGGATGCGGGCCATTACGGGACGGAAAAACATGCTGCGGATCTGCTGATGCAGATCCTGTCCAGGGAATTTGACATGCGGGATCCTTCATGCAGGCCGGTGCTGATCCGGAGCGCATCCAGCAAGGATCCGTTTACTGCTGTTTTCCCATTCAAAGTGGACTAACGCCCACAACCCAATCAGGAGCAGGAAAGCGCGGTTTCAGATGTCACCTTCATTATTCTGACTCCTGACTACTGACTCCTTGCGGCTGTATGCCGCGGTATGGTATAATTATCCTGAAGTATAAAAGCCAGGGAAAAATGGAGGTGCTGGTGTGATCATAGATTTCCATATGCACGGCTTCCCCGATGAACTGGCAGAAAAAGCGCTGGCAACCCTTTCCGGACGTTGTGGCATCCCTCCCTCCACGGACGGTACACTGACCGGAATCAAAGCGTCCATGAAAGCTGCCGGGATCAGCCGCGGCATCCTGCTCAGCATCGCTACACGGCCGTCCCAGAACGAGAGCATTCTGCGCTGGGCGGCTTCTCTTCGGGACGATTCCCTGATCGCATTCGGCAGTTTGCATCCGGGGCATCCGGATGCGGTCAGCCAGGTGCAGCAGGCGGCTCAGCTTGGACTGAAAGGAATCAAGTTTCATCCGGATTATCAGGATTTCTATGTAGACGACAAGGCTGTATTTCCGGTTTATGAAAAAGCCTGCAGAGAAGGATTGATCATGATCTTTCACGCCGGAGTGGATATCGGCCTTCCAGGTCCCGTTCACTGTACACCGGAACGGATGCGGAGAGTTGTAGATGCATTTCCCGGAGCCCGTATCATAGCAGCGCACATGGGAGGATTCCAATGCTGGGATGAAGCAGAACACTGCCTGGTCGGAACCGATGTCTACATGGATACATCCTTCAGCATTCCGTGGATGCAGAAGGACCAGTTTTTTCGGATGATTTCCCGGCATGATCCGCGGAAGATCCTGTTTGGTACCGATACTCCCTGGAGTTCCCAGGCAGTTGAAGTGGAACAGTTCTTAAGCCTGGATCTTGCAGAAGAAATAAAACGGGGCATCCTGTGTGAAAATGCAATGGAACTGCTGGCATAAATCAAACATTGAGGCGGGTAATACAGCATGAATGATCATCAACCGGAATATACACTGGAAGTCAAGGGACTATCTAAATCCTATGGCAGGCGGGAAGCACTCAAAGGCATCTCCTTCCATGCCGAGCCGGGTGAAGTGTTTGCCCTGATCGGTCCAAACGGGGCTGGTAAAACGACTGCCCTGCGGATCATCGCCACCCTGCTTCGGCCATCTGGCGGGGATGCACTGGTTTGCGGAAGGAGCATCCGTGAAAACCCGGATGATGTACGCGCACTCATCACATATCTGCCGGATGAAGCGGGTGCATACAAAAACATGAAGGGTTTGGAATATCTTAAGTTCATGGCGGCTCTTTATTTGGATGATCCGTCAAAACAGCATTTATGCGTAGAAAGGGCAGTTCAAATCTCAGACCTTGGTGAACGCATCAGTGACAAGATCGGATCCTATTCCAAAGGGATGACCCGAAAGCTGCTGCTTGCAAGAGCTGTGATGACTTCACCCAAGCTGGCGGTTTTAGATGAACCCACCAGCGGCCTGGACGTCCTGAATGCGCTCGAGATCCGCAAGGTGATCCGGAAACTGACAGAAGAAGGCACCACTTTCCTCATTTCCAGCCATAACATGCTGGAGATCGAATTCCTGTCAGACAGGGTTGGGATCATCAACCAGGGCGTGATCTATGCCACAGGAAGTCCGGAAACCCTGAAAAGGGAGTATCAAGGCAAAAATCTGGAAGAAGTGTTTGCAAAGGCGGTCCAAAAATGAAAAAATTTCTGGCTTTGCTGAAAAAGGAAATACGGGACCTGATCACTCCGCAGATGATCGTGCCTATGATACTTGCGGTAGCTGCTTTTTCTCTGATCGGAAAAGTGGTGGGGGGTGAGATACAAAAAAACATCAGGAGCGGGGGGACCCTGGTGGTATGTGATCAGGATGGATCATCCCTGTCTTTGTCTGTCACAGATGCGATCGGACAGACAGGGATGGAAGTCATCCGTACAGACACCCCGGATCATGCCCGGGAAACGGCTATGGAAAAGGGGACTTCAGTATATGCCGTCATTCCCCCCGGCTTTGAAAATGGGATCCTGGAATCAAAAAGTCCTCAAAAGATTGAACTGATAAGCATTTTGAAGTCTGTTTCCATCAGCGCAGCCATCAGTTCGGGCAAAACCGGCGCTGTCATCGATGCCTTCAACAAGAGTCTGTCTGATATGCTGCTGCACAGGGAGACTCCCGTGGACCCGGAATTTTTAAAAGAACCTGTCCGGGCGGACGAATATATCCTGTTGGGGG
>DOHE01000346.1 GCA_003535395.1 Clostridiales bacterium
ACTTTGTCAAACTGGCGGAAGCGTACGGCGCGACGGGCATGCGGATTGAGAATACCGGGGATGTGAAGCCGGTGCTGGAAGCGGCCCTGGCGGTCTGCGGACCGGTGGTGGTGGACTGCCGGATTTCCGAGGATGAAAACGTGCTGCCTATCATCCCGCCGGGGCTGACGGTGGACCAGATTGTCACGGACATGTGACGGAAGAAAAAAGGAGAGCAGGTGAAACCATGAATATTCGATATATCATATCGGCACTGGTGGTCAATCATCCGGGGGTGCTGGCCCGAATGGCCGGACTGTTCAGCCGGAGGGGATTTAATATAGACAGCCTGTCCGTCTGTGAATCGGAAAATCCGGCCTTGTCACGGATGACCATTGTCGTCAACGGGGACAGCTATACGCTGGACCAGATCACAAAACAGCTGGGAAAGCTTGTGGATGTTAAAAAAGTGCTTCATATCCGCCCGGAGCAGGCGCTGGGGCGAGAACTGCTGCTGATCAAGGTCCGGGTGGAGCCGGCTCAGCGGGCGTCGATCCTGGAAGCGGCCGGCGTTTACCAGGCCAAGGTTATTGACATGGCTTCGGTGTCCATGGTGCTGGAACTGACGGGAGAATCGTCAGCGTTGAATGCTTTTATCGATCTGATGCGGGGTTACGGCATCCTGGAAATGGCGCGGACGGGGCTGACGGCGCTGGAGCGCGGGAACCGATGCATCAGCGAATACTCGGACGAATATGACAACGAAGACTGACGGAAGCGGACAGAATCAACGGAAAGGACGGACAATCATATCATGAAAAAGTTAAGCGCACAGGTCACAGAGGGATTTGATCGGGCACCCCATCGTTCGCTTTTCAAAGCCATGGGATATATCGACGAGGAGATGAACCGGCCGCTGATCGGTGTCGTCAACGCGAAGAGCGAGATCGTACCGGGGCACATCCATCTGGATAATATTACGGAAGCTGTGAAAACCGGAATCCGCATGGCGGGCGGAACCCCGGTCGAAATCCCTTCTATCGGAGTATGTGACGGGATTGCCATGGGACATGCCGGGATGAAGTATTCCCTGGCATCCAGGGAACTGATTGCCGATTCCATTGAGACCATGGCGCTGGCGCATTCATTCGACGGACTGGTGCTGGTGCCCAACTGCGACAAGATCGTCCCGGGAATGCTCATGGCGGCTGCCCGCCTGGATCTCCCCGCCATCCTCATGAGCGGCGGGCCCATGCTGGCAGGAAATGTAGGCGGCTGCAAGGTGAGCCTCTCCAATGTTTTTGAGGCGATGGGAGCCTTTCAGGCAGAGCAGATCCCGGAAGAGGAACTTAAGGAAATGGAAGATCATGCCTGTCCGGGCTGCGGCTCCTGCTCCGGCATGTTCACAGCCAACAGCATGAACTGTCTGGCGGAGTCTTTGGGGATGGCGCTTCCCGGGAATGGGACGCTGCCGGCGGTGTATGCGGAGCGGTTGCGTCTGGCCAAGAAAGCCGGCATGCGGGCGGTCAGCCTGGTGAAGGAGGATCTTCGGCCTAGCAGCATCATGACACGCGCTGCATTCACCAATGCGCTGGCAGTGGATATGGCGCTGGGCTGCAGCACCAACAGTGTGCTGCATCTGTTCGCCATAGCGAACGAAGCCAATGTCCCTATGGATCTGGCAGAAGTGGACAGGGTCAGTTCCATGACACCCAATCTGTGCAAACTGAGCCCTGCAGGGCCGTATTATATGGAAGATCTGGATGCTGCCGGAGGCGTGCTGGCGGTCATGCAGCAGCTGTCTGCCGCAGGATTTTTGGATACCAGCGCCAAAACCGTATCCGGGGTGACCCTGGGTGAGCTGCTCAGGACTTCCGGAGCCGGGATGCGGACGGTGCGGCAGCGCATCGATCCGGGAAACCGGATCATCCGGCCGGTCACGGATCCTTATGGCAAGGCGGGCGGCATCAAAGTGCTGCGGGGCAACCTGGCTCCGCAGGGCTGCGTGGTCAAGCAGTCTGCGGTCGCACCTGAAATGCTTCAGCATGAGGGGCCTGCCCGGGTTTTTGAATCTGAGGAGGACTGCATGACAGCCATCAATCAGGGAGAGATCCGGAAAGGGGATGTCATCGTGATCCGGTATGAGGGTCCGAAAGGCGGTCCGGGCATGCGGGAGATGCTGACCCCGACCTCCGCTCTTTCCGGAATGGGCTTGGACAAGGATGTTGCACTCATCACCGATGGCCGGTTCAGCGGAGCGACCCGGGGCGCAGCCATCGGGCATGTATCTCCGGAAGCAGCAGACGGGGGTCTGATCGCATATGTGAAAGAAGGTGATCGCATCCGCATCGATATTCCCTGCGGCGTCCTTAAGCTTCAGGTGCCGGAGGAGGAGATCACACTTCGCCGCCAGCAACCGATGAAATCTCCTGAAAGAGACATCAGGGGCTACCTGGCGCGATACGCGAAAATGGTGACATCTGCCAGTACTGGCGCCATCCTCCGGATAATGGACTGACAGCGGAAACCGATGGCCGAACAGGAAAAGGAGGATCCATATGCCCAGACGCATTGAAATATTTGATACGACCCTGCGGGACGGCGAACAGTCCCCGGGCTGCAGCATGAACATTGAAGAAAAGATCGAAGTGGCAAAACAGCTGGAGAGGCTGAAAGTGGATGTGATGGAAGCCGGATTTGCCATCGCTTCCCCGGGCGATTTTGCATCTGTGAAAGCCGTCGCGGAGACGGTGCGGGACTGTCGGGTGGCCAGCCTTTCCCGGGCTGTGGAGAAGGACATCGATGCTGCCTTTGAAGCTCTCAAGGGAGCCGTTGCCCCCCGGATCCACACCTTTATCGCCACTTCCCCCATCCATATGCAGCATAAGCTGCGCATGACCCCGGAACAGGTGCTGGAGCGCACGGCCTTGATGGTGGCTTATGCCAAAAAACACATCTCCGATGTGGAATTTTCCGCGGAGGATGCAACCCGCAGTGACTGGGACTTTCTGGCCCGGGTCTTCGGCACGGCCATCCAGAACGGTGCGACTGTCATCAATGTACCGGATACGGTAGGATATACCACTCCCCAGGAGATGTATGAGCTGATCTCATATTTGTACAAACATACACCGGGGATCGAGAAAGCTCTGGTTTCTGTGCACTGCCACAATGACCTGGGCATGGGAGTCGCCAATTCACTGGCAGCAGTGAAGGCCGGCGCAGGTCAGGTGGAGTGCACCATCAACGGGATCGGAGAACGCGCTGGGAACGCAGCCCTGGAAGAAATCGTCATGTCCCTGGTCACCCGTCAAAAGTACTTTGACGCTCGGAGCGGGGTCGACACCTCCATGATCTACAGGACCAGCAGGCTGGTACAGAACATCACCGGCATGCTGGTGCCGGCCAACAAGGCCGTCGTAGGGGCCAATGCCTTTGCCCATGAGGCCGGGATCCATCAACATGGAGTGCTGGCCGAACGGAGCACCTATGAGATCATGACACCGGAGTCGGTGGGGATCCCCAAAAACAAGATGGTGCTGGGGAAGCATTCCGGGCGGCATGCATTTGAGGATTATCTGAAAAATGCAGGGTATCAGCTGAGTGATGCGCAGATCACGGATATTTTTGAAAAATTCAAGGTACTGGCGGACAAGAAAAAATACGTACTGGACCGGGATATCGATGCACTGGTAGGAAACCGGGAAGTATCCGAAACGGACCGGTACCAGCTGATCAGTTACGTGATCAACAGCGGGAATGCCCTCACCGCCACTGCCAACGTCAAGGTGGCCCGGGACGGTGTCCCGGTGGAGAAGGTCTCCATTGGAGACGGACCTGTGGATGCAGCTTTCAAGGCCATCAATCTGGTGGCGGAACTTAGCATCACGCTGGATGACTACTCTCTTCATTCGGTGACCGAAGGGGAGGATGCCTTGGGCGAAGCCATGGTCAAACTTACCTGCAATGGCCAGAACGTGGTTGGCCGCGGGCTCAGTACGGACGTGATCGAAGCCAGCATCAAAGCGTATATCAACGGGGTCAACAAGATCCTGCTTTATGCAACGGAGGCAAGGGCAGATGAGAAAAAGAATTAATGTTCTGGATTCAACGCTCCGGGATGGGGCCCAGGGGGAAGGGATCTCCTTTTCTGTCTCAGACAAGCTGAATATCGTCAAAGCCCTGGATCAGCTGGGCGTGACCTACATCGAAGCGGGAAATCCAGGGTCCAACCCCAAGGATCAGGAATTTTTCGCTGAGATCGCCCAAATGGAGCTGAAGCATGCCCGGCTGTCCGCCTTTGGCAGCACCCGCCGGAAGAACACGGAAACCGCAGAGGACCGGAACATCCAGGCCCTGGTCCGGGCCGGAACTCCGACGGTCGTTATCTTTGGGAAATGCTGGGAGTTGCATGTGCGGGAGATCCTCAGCACGACACTGGAAGAGAACCTCGCCATGATCCGCGACACGGTTGCTTTCTTCAAAGGTCTGGGGAAAGAAGTCATCTTCGATGGAGAGCATTTTTTTGACGGGTATGCAGGCAATCCGGAATATGCCCTGTCCGCGCTGGGGGCGGCCGTAGAGGCCGGAGCGGACAGCATCGTGCTCTGTGACACCAATGGAGGAGCTTTCCCATCTCAGGTATACGAAATCACCCGGCAGGTGGTGGAACGGTTTCCGAAGGGGTCTGTCGGGATTCATTGCCACAATGACGGCGGCATGGCGGTCGCCAATTCCATCATGGCGGTGGAGGCGGGGGCCGACCAGATCCAGGGGACATACCTGGGGTACGGGGAACGCTGCGGAAATGCCAACTTAAGCACCCTGATCCCCAACCTGCAGATCAAAAAAGGATTCTCCGTGATCCCGGATGAGAAACTGGAGCAGCTGACTCCAACGGCCCGCTACATCGCCGAAGTATCCAACATCGTTCTGGATAATGCGATCCCTTACGTCGGCAGCAGTGCCTTTGCCCACAAAGCGGGGATGCATGCGGACGGCGTGCTGAAAACATCCGCATCTTTCGAACACATCCATCCGTCGACTGTGGGAAACGAGCGCCGCTTCCTCATGTCAGAAATTGCCGGAAGGACTGCGCTCCTGAACAAGATTTCCGCCATACGGCCGGATATTACCAAGGACTCCAAAGAGATCCAGCAGATCATGGAGATCCTCAAGGAGAGGGAGCACCGGGGGTACCAGTACGAAGCGGCAGAGAGCAGCTTGGAGATCCTGGTGCGCAAGCATCTGGGCAAATACCGGCCATTCTTTGAGTTGATCAATTTCAAGATCCTCGGAGAACAGCCTGCCATAGATGGATGCAGTGCCACTGCCACCATCAAGGTGATGGTGGATGGTCAGACCCAGATTTCCGCGGCGGAGGGCGATGGCCCGGTGCACGCCCTGGACCGAGCGCTGCGCAAGGCGTTGGGGGTGTTTTATCCCGCGCTTTCCCAGGTGCACCTGACGGACTACAAGGTGCGTGTTATGGAACCGAAAGAGGCCACTGCCGCCAAGGTCCGGGTGCTGATCCAGTCCACGGACGGGGTGGAGATCTGGTCTACGGTGGGAGTGTCCACGGATATTATCGAGGCCAGCTGGCTGGCCCTGGTGGACTCCATCGAGTACAAACTCACCCGGGATATCGAAAAGAAGGTCAGAAAAAACATCTGATCCGGATGTATTATCCGGATAATACATCCGGATAATACTCCTGTCACGCAACACACGCAACATTTTTTTCGTTGACAAAAGCCGGATGCCTTTGTATAATCATAATGCTCTCGGGGCAGCGCCTCCAGGATATGCGCGGGTGTAGTTCAATGGTAGAACATCAGC
>DOHE01000147.1 GCA_003535395.1 Clostridiales bacterium
TGCTGTGCAGGCATTATCCAGGCGGCGGTCGCCATCCAGGCAGCAGCCAATGACTGGTTCTTCTGGCTGGGGGCGGTGGAAAAAAATCTGAGGGCGGTTGCCGGCATGCGGCGGATCATCACCCTTCCCAACAACAATCATGGGCTGGGATTTTCCCCTACCGCACAGGACCTGAACATGTTCATAGATAATGCACTGCATGACGGACCAGGTTATCCGGAAATCGTCGGGGAAGCGGTGGAGCCGGTCCTTCCGGCCGGATTCCGGTGGAAGGCAGCCGGGCCACGGCCGATCAAAGCTTCCTGGCTCTATTTCAGCCCCGGTGCGGATCTTCCGTGGGCTTCCCGGTACTGGTATGAAGTACCCGCCAGGGAAGCCGGCGGGGTCTGGCAGGCAGAGCTGCCCGGGGGCCTGGCAAATGTCAGCGGGGTCGCCTATGCCACCATCCTGGATCATGGGGGGGCCCTTGCTTCCTCCATGACTGCGGCGGTACCGGGGGAGGATCCGGCAGCGGTTTCCGGCCGGGCCTGGCCAGGCGGATCGCTCTGGGACAAAGAGTCCGGAGCGAAAGCCTGGCGTTCCTGCAAGTGGACCCGATGCATCCTGTATGATGAACAGCGCCATGGTGAAAATGTTGTCCGGATCGAACCGGCAAAGGAGAATACACAAATCGCCGCGCTTACCAACAGCGTACTGCTGGCAGCCGGTTCCGCCAGCCTGCGACGGGGGATCCGTATCGGGCTGGACGGCTGCGGTCAGTCCGGGAAAATCAAGATTCGGATAATGAAACACAGCGAAACGCCGGTGGAGCTTCCGGACCGATTACATCTTTATCCGCTCCATGAACTATTTTGGTCAAAACTTGTATTGACAGCTGGCCTGACGGGTATTATACTTACATTACAACTTTATCCGCTCCAATGCATATAATAGTTAAAAGTTGTAATAGTGAGTGAGGAGAACCGATGCTTTCGACTGAAAAAATCAAAGACATATTTGATGGACACAAAGGAGTCATGCGCACCTGCGAGATGTCCGAAGCACATATTTATTATCATGATATTCAGCAGCTGGTTGAGCGGGGTGTCATTGAGAAAGTCCGGTATGGTTATTATCAGTGGATCGATAGTGAAAACCTCAGTGAAGCAGCTACCATTACCAGGCTGTTTCCGGATGCCATTATGTGCATGGATACAGCGCTGTTTTACTACAGGTACAGCGACAGAACACCGCGCGCATGGCATCTTGCTGTCAGCAAGGATAGTAATAAAAGCCGGTTTAAAATTGAATATCCATTTATTAAACCGTATTATCTTGAGCCTTCTGTTCTGGAACTGGGTGCGGAAGAAGGGGAAATAGACAGCAATCCCATCCGGATTTATAACAAGGAGCGTACGATATGTGATTGTCTGCGTTACATGGGGAAAATGGACAAGGAGATCTTCAATAAGGCAGTGCGCTTTTATGTGGAGGATAGTGCAAAAAACATTTCGAGGCTGACAGAATACGCGAAAATACTGCGCGTTGTTCAAAAAGTCAAAACAATCATAGGAGTGTGGCTGTAATGCCTGATATCGGGGCCTCTATTCTGGCCAAACTCAAAAACAAGGCAAAAACGACTGGAATACCTTACCAGCAGTGCCTTCAGCTCTTTTTTCAAGAAGAATTTTTGCGCCGCCTGTCTAAATCTAAATATGCTGAAAACATGATTTTAAAAGGCGGCCTTTTCATATATACCCTCACAAACTTTGAAAGCCGGGCCACTGTAGATGCAGATTTTCTGCTGCGTTATATGGCTAATGATTTACAACGGATAGACGAGATGATCGCCGGGATTCTTGCGGTGCCTACCGGAAATAATGAGGTTGTGATTCTGACAGCCAAAAAATCAGAAAAGATATCATTGCAGCGCAAATATGCAGGTGCAAGCGCACAAATCATCGGTCGAATCAAGAATGTGCGGGTACCGTTTGATGTGGATATCGGTATTGATGATATTATTGTACCGAAAGCACAGAGACGTAAGGTACAACCTCAACTTGACGGTTATGATGCGGCGGAGATCCTTACCTATTCGCTTGAAAGCACCATCGCGGAGAAGTTTGACGCCATTCTCCAGCGATATGAACTGACAGGGCGTATGAAGGATTTTTATGATATCTATTATCTGTCCCATACTTTTGATTTCGATGGCCGCATCCTTCAGGAAGCGATCACGCAGACTCTTTATCATCGGGCCACGCCGTATGAGCGCGACAGTCTCAACAGGATTCTGGCTCTTGCGGAAGATACGGATATGCAAACCAAATGGCGGTATTTTCTTAAAACAGTCAAAAGCAGCGAGATAGCCTTTATTGATATCATCGGAGGTATGGATTTATTCCTACGACCGGTGTGGGATGCAATCGTCAGTGAAGGCGAATGCTTTTTGCAGTGGGTATGCGCAGAGACTCGTTGGGGATAATTGCACCGGGTGCAACCTTCTCTTATGATCAGATTTGGAGTGCGGATGATCATATTTGCATAGCCAGCAACGGCAGATGAAATATAATCATCTTGTATCCATTCAACTTTAAGGGGGATTTTCTTCTATGCAGTCCTTCAGCCCGAGTTTCACTGAGCCAAAAACATTCCTGCAAAGCAAAAGACAGCCGGATTTCAGCAATCTGCTGAAAGTCCTTCAAAAGAAAGTGCCGGCACGGCCGACCCTGTTTGAGTTTTTTCTTAACAACACCGTGCATGAGGCACTGGCATCCGCCGCAGCCCGCGTCCCAAATGACCGGTTCACCGCCTGGCGGGTCCGGATCGACGCATTCCTGCATGCCGGTTATGATTATCTAACCTTGCCGGCTCCGGGATTCGGTTTCCCCAAGAAGCGAAGCCAGGTGGCAGGCGGTAAATCCATATCGCTGAATGAGGGAGGGATGATCCTGGACTGGGAAAGTTTTGAGAATTATCCATGGCCGGATCCAGGCCAGGCAGACTATGGTTTCATCCAGGATTTGTCGGCGTACCTGCCGGAAGGGATGCAGTTTATTGCCCATGGGCCTGGCGGTGTCCTGGAAAATGTCATAGGTATGACCGGTTTTGACAACCTGTGTTTCATGACTGCNNTGACTGCAGACCAGCCGGGCCTGGCTCAGGCTGTCTTCGATGCGGCTGGTTCCCGGTTTGTGAAGTATTATGAAACTATCTCAGCGATCCCGTCTGTTGGGGCAGTGATCTCCAACGATGACTGGGGATTCAATACCCAGACCATGCTGTCCGTCAGTGATATGCGCAAATATGTGATCCCCTGGCATCAGCGGATCGCGGCGGCTGTCCACCGGGCCGGGAAACCGGTCATCCTTCACTCCTGCGGCCGGCTGGATGCGGTGATGGAAGATATTATCGATGGTATCGGGTACGATGCCAAACACTCATATGAAGACAAAATACAGCCGGTGGAAGAAGCTTACGAGGCATTCAAGGGGCGCATCGCCGTTCTGGGAGGCATCGATCTGGACTTCCTGTGCCGTTCCACACCCGAAGAGATTTTTCGCCGGTCCCGAGCCATGCTGGAGCGGTCGGAAAAAGACGGGGGATACGGGCTGGGGTCCGGAAACAGCATCCCGGAGTATGTGCCGCTGGAGAATTATCTGGCGATGATCGCCGCGGCAAAATTCGCGTGAACCAGTGCGGTATGAAAAAGGATACCGGGTGCCATCGATCCATCGATTGTCTTTAAATCAATTGCGGCTGGANNCAAAAGGTACTTTCTGCAGCAGAATTAAATATGATACATCGACAGGATGGCTGAAAACAGGCAGGAAGGGAACAGTGACATATGGGTGCAGCAGGGGTAAACAGGAAAGTGTATTTGGAGGATGTGCGCAGCATGCCGGCGACAGACATCCTTGAAGAACTCAATTCCTACGGATTGGGAATCAGCAGGGAAATCATGGGTGAACTGTGTACCAGGCATATATCTGCAGAAAGCCTGGTGTCGTGGCTGAAAAAAGACAGGCAATTGAAAAACTGCAATGAAGACTTTTTATATATTGGGATTAAGGTATTATGGGAAAAGTGGTTCCCGGACATCCTCAGCCTCGATCTGGTGGATGATCAGATGCAAAAAGGATATCAGCTGCAGGATGAGGAAACCGTCACCAGCGCTTCTTTTGAAAGGATCAATTATGAAACGCTGGAAATTTGGAAACAAACCTGGAATAATATCAAAAAGTTGATGGATCAGTACGCGATCAGCGATATTCAATCCTTTGACCGGATTTTTGGTGGGTCTCAGTTTGTTTACAACTGGTCTATGGACTATGATATAGAACTGGAAAATGCAATGATTGAAAACACAGAATTTGCCCTGGAGAGAATTAAATTCTGCACAGAATACATCGAGAGATATAATGATAATAACGAACACAATGTTAAGGAAATGATCCGCGGTGTTGCCAATTCATATTTCAGATTGCATGATATCGAAAAAGGAGAAGAATTATTATCAAACCATCTCAAGGAGGATCCCGAATGGGGAGGCGGCTGGACTGAATGGGCAGACCTGTATCATTTCAATGAAGAAATTGGGATCAAAGACTCAGACAGAGCGATCAGCATTCTCAAACAGGGCCTGGAAGTCCCGGGGCTCAGGGACAGGGATATAGTTCTGAACAGTCTGCATTCTATATATATCGATTTGGAAATGTACGATGAATCAGAAAAGGTATCGCAGGAAATAGGCCGCGTTAATAGAGCAAATAAAAATCAACGAAGTCAGCCGCATAACCAGCCGAATCATCAGCCGCATAACCAGCCCTATGTCGCAGAACCCAAGACAGGTCGGAATGATCCATGTCCCTGTGGTAGCGGGAAGAAATACAAAAAATGTTGTGAAAGCAGATAATCAAATGGAGGGAATGAGCATTGGAATGGAGATGGTAGTATCTAAATATGGAACAAGAAATTCGAGCAGCAGCGTTTGAATGGTTACGCAGGCAAAAAGAACTCCATGGGGATGTTTTTTCACGGGAATTACTAGCAAAAGGATTTGATTTTCGCGGACAGCGGATCACCCTGATCGGCCCTCAAGGGATCTGGAAACCAAAGCAATTTGCTCAAATCCCTATTTCCATTACGACTGTGCCCGATTGCCCCTACCAGGATACATTTCCTAACAAAGGGCATATATCCTACAGTTATCGTGGAGTCAATCCCTTACACCCTGATAATTTAGGGCTTCGAATCGCGATGAAGTATCAAATTCCATTGATTTATTTCTTTGGTATACAAAAAGGAAAATATGTCCCTGTTTGGCCTGTCTATGTTGTTCGGGATGAACCCCAAAGACTTACATTTACCATCTCAGTGGATGAATTCAGACAACACGAAGGTGTCCAATATCCCCATAGTAACCAAATAGCAGAAATCATTATACGGGAAGAAGCTCCAAAAAGAGAATATATCACAACAGAAGTACGTCAGCGATTATTTCAGCAGGCATTTCGCGAAATTGTATTAAGTGCCTATGACGAGCAATGTGCCTTTTGCCGATTGCGTCATGTGGAATTGCTGGATGCCGCACATATTATACCGGATAATGATGAGCAAGGGAAACCGGTCGTGAATAATGGGTTATCCTTATGCAAAATCCATCATGCGGCATTTGATAATCACATCGTTGGGGTACGGCCGGATTATAAAATTGAGGTGCGGAGTAGTATTTTGACGGAAAGCGATGGTATGATGTTGAAATATGGAATTCAAGAGCTCCATGGAAAGGCGATCATACTTCCAAGAAGGTTGCAGGATTATCCAGGAACTACGCAGTTGGAATGGAAATATAAGCAATTTAAATCAGCTGTGTGATCAACACAACATTTACAGAAAACAAATAAATTGATTGTTGGGTAATTTCACAGGAGGTACAACATGACTGCGCCAGCCAGGGATCAACTGTTTGAAGGGAAATACTTTAATACATTATTTGAAATTTCACCGGTAGGGATGGTTGCGGTCGATTTGGAAGGCATGATCATTAAAATCAATCCGGCATTTTGTGAATTTTTAGGGTATTCTCAATCAGAAATCTTACATAACAATTTTTTGAACCATATCCAAATCCGTGATCTGAATAATGAAATAGGTTCCATCCTTGACCTGGTGAACAATAAAATCAACAGTTATCAAACAGAGAAAAGATATATCCATTCAAGCGGAAAAACGGTGTATGCACTTCAAAATACCATTTTAATCAAAGATGACAACCTGGATCCGGTTTATTTTTTAATACAAATTCAGGATATCTCAAAGCAAAAAGAAAATGAACAGATATTGCAAAAAAGAGAAGAAACATACCGGAATCTGATTGAAGCGCTGCCGGATTCCATAGCAGTACTGGATTATGAATGGCGGTATGTTATGCTGAACAAAGCGGCTGTCGAAACCATGACAAAACTGCCAGCAGAAACGCTGATCGGTGTCAAGTTCACGGATTTTCAGCCGGGAGTTGAAAATACATCATTTTTCAAAGTGTATGAGGAGGTCATGCAAAACAGAAAATCACAGACAATCACGGATGAATATACATTTCCTGACGGGAGGTCAGGGATATATGAGGTACGGGTGCTGCCGGTACCCGAAGGGATCATGCTGATAGGGTTGGACTTGACGGAGCGCATGGAGAATGAAAAGAAAATCCTTGAAATCGCGGAGATGGAAAAACTAAGAGCTGTATTTTTTTCAAATTTATCGCATGAGTTTAGAACTCCGATAAGCATTATACTGTTATCGCTGAAATTGATTGAAAAAAATTTAAAAGGGACCGGGAAGACGGAAAAGTATTTGAGGATCCTGAAACAGAACAGTTTCAGATTGGTCAGGCTGGTCAACAACCTGATCGATGTAACAAAGATCGATTCCGGGCTATTCCCTTTAAACAGGGTCCACTGCAATATTTCAGAAATGATTGAAAATATCGTTCTGTCATTAAGAGAATATATGAACACAAAAGAGATATGCCTCGTCCTTGATAAATGTGAAGAAAAATTAGTCGCCCACGTTGATTGTGATATGATGGAGAGGGTGATACTGAATCTTTTATCCAATGCATATAAGTTTACTGAAGAAAATGGATTGATCTCAGTCAAAATCTGTAAAAGTCAGGACTGTGTGCGGATTGACGTTGTGGACACAGGGATCGGTATTCCTCAGGACAAGCAGAGTTCAATTTTCGAACGGTTCAGACAGGTAGACAGATCAACGACCCGTCAGGCTGAAGGGAGCGGTATCGGTCTTTCACTTGTCAAGTCGTTGATAGAATTGCATGGAGGGAGTATCGAAGTGGAGAGTACAGTGGGTAAAGGCAACCGATTCACGGTCGTACTGCCATTAAGCGGGCGTGAGTCTGACTGTGAATTCCAGGAACAACTGGAGGATCCTATGGCCCGATATATAGAAAAAATTAA
>DOHE01000222.1 GCA_003535395.1 Clostridiales bacterium
GAGCATATTTCCTTCCCCAAATATCCCAGGCTCCAAAATCATTTTTGCAGCTGCTCAGACGCCCGTCCGGATCCTGTGTCCGCAGCAGGCCCTCCACCGCGCGGTCCAGGATGCGGTGATGCGCCTGCGTGGGCTGGTATGCATATGCCAGGGCTGCGGAGGTGAACCATTTTCCCCAGAATTCGCCTCCCCAGCCTCCTTCATCATCCGTCCGGTCACGGAATGGAAGAATGAACCGCTGATCATCTGCCGCCATCACGCCGTTTTGAATGCAGACTTCCAGTTTTTCCCCCAGATAACCCTGAATATGTACGCTTCCGGATGTCATGGGGGACAGCCGGTCTTTCCTTTTTAAGTCCATATGATCCTCTCCCCGCGGCCTGCCGGAGGGACCGGCAGGCATAGCTGCTTCTGTTTTCCTTTTGATTATTTGATTCTGCTGCAGAAAGTACNNATGAAAGGTTCAAAAATGCAAAAGGCGCATATGCGTTGCCGGTGAAGGATTGTCACACCAATCCTTCACCAAAAAGTCACAAAGTGACTTTTTGCAGTGCAATCATTATATAGAATACGGTGACGGGAATCAGTAGTATTTCTTTGGACATAAAGAGAGGGAACCTGCCGGTTCCCCTGAAGGAGATCTGTTGCGGGAATTCTGTCCGCATGCGCCTAATCGTGCATCCTGAATGTGGTGCAGCAGGTTTCATCACTGGATTCAGGGATGCTGTCATCCATCGGATTCACTTCCAGCTCATCTGCGTGGCACATCTTTTTGATATTATACATGCAGCTTTCCACATTGCATTTGACTACCATGGCATGTCCCGCCATCGCGTTCACCCCCTGTCTAAGTTTGGTAACAGGTAGTCTGCCCGCAGGCCTGGCATTTCATACAGAATACGTGCATGAAATACCTGCCGTTTGGCGGGCCGGTCGAATCATTTGAAATAAGGCTGTGTCCGGTTGGCGATCCGGACCAGGATCAGCATGACCGGGACTTCGGTGAGCACCCCGACGATGGTGGCCAGGGCAGCCGGGGACTGGGTCCCGAACAAAGAGATGGCGACAGCCACCGCCAGTTCGAAGAAGTTGGAGGCACCGATCATCCCTGCCGGTGCGGCAATTTCATAGGGCAGCTTCCATAGCCGACACCACCCGTAGGCGATGAAAAAAATCAGGAATGTCTGAATCACAAGAGGGACAGCGATCATCAGGATGTCCAGGGGTTGGGACAGGATCGTTTCCCCCTGGAAACTGAAGATGATAAGAAGTGTCAGCAGCAGCCCCAGGATGGTCACCCCGTTCCACCGGGGAAGAAACTGGCGGGTAAAATACGCCTCTCCCCGTCGCCGAATCATCAGGGACCGGGTGATGGCGCCGGCGGACAGCGGGATCACCACAAACAGGATAACAGAAAGGAACAGGGTGTCCCAGGGGACCATTATCTCTGAAACACCCAGCAGCAACGCCACGATGGGCACAAAAGCCACCAGGATGATCAAATCGTTCGTGGCAACCTGGACTACGGTATAGGCTGCATTCCCCCGGGTCAGGTGACACCACACGAACACCATGGCGGTACAGGGCGCGGCTCCGAGCAGCACAGCCCCGGCCAGATACTGCCTGGCGGTCTCTGCCGGCATGAAGTTTTTGAATACCACATAAAAAAAGAAACTGGCGATGCCGAACATGGTAAAGGGCTTGATCAGCCAGTTGGTCACCCAGGTCACTACCAGCCCCCGCGGATTTTTTCGGATATTCCGGATGCTGGCGAAATCCACCTTCATCATCATGGGATAGATCATCAGCCAGATCAGTACCGCGATGGGAACAGATACCCGGGCATATTCAAACCGGGAAAGGAATTCCGGTATTCCGGGCAGGAACCGCCCGATGGCTACGCCCGCTCCCATGCACAGGATCACCCAGACCGTCAGGTATTTTTCAAAAAATCCAATACCCTGTCTTTCCTGCATTCCCTGCATCCCCTGCATCCCCTGCATCTCCTGCATCTCCTGCTGCTTCTCAGTCTGCATGAAATCACCCTTTCCTGTTTTTCACTGCCTGGAAGAACCGGGCCAGGTTTTCCGGCAGCACATAAGGTTGCTGCGCATCTCTGCTCGCTGCTTCATCCGGTGCTGGCGGGTCGCCAGGCGAAGCCGATGGGTCGCCAGGCGAAGCCTCCGGATTTCCGTATACCGCTGAAAGGATGGCATTAATGATCATCGCTTTAGGCGGCTGAGTATACTCCTGTCCCTGGTAGACCCACGACCGGCAGTCCACATCCTCTCCGCACAGATCCCCGCAGCTCTCACACCGGCTTTCCTTCAGTTCCCCGCTGATGTCCCGGCCGTTGATGCGAAGGGTCGGCGAGCTGACAAACCGGTACTGTCTTGCCAGGTCTTCGGAATTGATCCGGACCTTGTTCACTGTTGCCGCAAATCCGGCCGCATTCAGGATCTCCTGCACCTCTGCCAGGGCATGATCCAGGGTATCTCCGGTGCCCACGCACCGGGTGCAGACCGTCAGATCCAGGTACAGGAAGTCGATGGTGATCTTCTTTTTTACCTCCGTGCTGTCTGGGAGCGGGCGGGCTGTGGTCTCTGCGGAACCTCCGCAGCAGTCCCCGGATTTATCTTGTGATTCTGCACCGCTGCAGCAGCCGCCGCCCTTGCTGCCGGAAGCGCCCTTGGCCTCCGCGCCTCCGCAGCAGCCGCCGACACCGCCGCCGCTGCCCTGGACCTTGCTCTTCTTCCTGAATAAAAACATATTCGGATCCTCCTCCCGGAACTATATCAGCAGACTACTGAAAATATTGAACAGATACCCGATGATAAGCATCCCCGCCAGCACGACTCCCGCAAAGAGGACCAGCAGTTTCGTCCGGATCACTTTTTTAAGCAGGATCATGGAAGGCAGGGACAGGGCCGTCACCGCCATCATGAAGGAAAGCACGGTCCCCAGACCTGCCCCTTTCGCCACCAGAGCTTCTGCGATGGGCAGCGTCCCAAAAATATCCGCATACATGGGAGCACCCACCAGGGTGGCCAACAGTACGGACCAAGCGTTATTTCCACCCAGCACCGCCAGGATGATCTCCTCCGGGATCCAGTTATGAATCACAGCCCCGACACCCACCCCCGCCAGCACATACAGCCAGACCCGCTGGAAGATCTCCTTCACCTGATCCCGGGCGAACCGCAGCCGCTCCTGGCGGGTCGGTTCAGGTTGTTCCGGGCCGCATGCCCGATTGGCAAAAACAAAGGGCTCCACATATTTCTCCATCTTCATACGGCTGATGACCGTTCCCCCAAGAACGGCCAGGATCAGCCCCACCAGCACATACGCGATGGCGATCCGCCAGGTGAAGATGCTGGCCAGCAGCAGTACAGAAGCCAGATCCACCAGGGGCGAGGAAATCAGGAAGGAAAATGTGACCCCGATCGGCAGGCCGGCGCTGGTAAACCCGATAAACAGCGGTATGGAGGAGCATGAGCAAAAGGGCGTTACCGTTCCCAGCAGCGCGCCCAGGAGATTGGCCTGGATCCCATGGAACCGTCCCAGAATGCTGCGGGTCCGTTCCGGTGGAAAAAAGCTCTGGACATAGGAAATCCCGAAAATCAGCAGGGAAAGCAGGATAAAAATCTTGATCACATCATAGATGAAAAAATGGATGCTGCCCCCCAGCCTCCCTGCCGTATCCAGGCCGAATCCCTGCTCTACTATTATCCGGATTGCATCTGACAGCCATTCCATCCGGAGGAGCTGGTCATTCAGCCATGAAAATATACTGGATAATATACCCATTATCTACGCCCCCGTCTCTCCGGCCTCCCCCGTCTCTCCGGCCGCTCCCGGCCCGCACTGATGATCCGGATCCTGTTCCGGCTCCGCCGGGCTGTTCCTGCCTTTAGCCAGCTCTCCGAGAAAAGACTGCAGGGATAATATATTCTCCCGGTTCAGTGTGTACCGCATCCATGCCCCATCCCGCCTGCCGCTGACCAGTCCCGCTTCGGTCAGCAGATGCATATGGTAGGACAGCGTGGGCTGTGTGATGTCGAAAGCCTCCAGGATCTTGCAGGCGCAGAGCTCTCCGCCTGGAGACAGCATCCTGAGGATCTGCATCCGGGTTTCATCCGCCATCGCCTTGAACGTCAGGATCTGCTTGATTTCCGGCAAATCGGCCACCTCTTTCGCTGTGCAGTGTCATGTCATATAGAAAAATTTCTATATATAGTATATGCAACATATAGAGAATTGTCAATATGCTGGCTGGGCGAGAGATTCTGAGCTAAACCAGCCCGCCGAAGCAGCAGTGAGCAATGATTTCATCATAGGATACCTTCAACAGTTCTGCACCACGCTGGATACTAATCTCATTCTCATTTACTGCCCTGTAAACCAGTTGCTCGAACAAAACCGGTTTTTCTTCTTTGATCCGGGCTGGTTCATTTTTTCTCCATCCTTCTTTGGAAGCCTGGATATAAAACCCTTTTTCAGCACCTGAATTTACTATGCCGCACAAACGAGCCCGTTTTACCAGCAGGAACATGGAAATACCATACTCCTGCGCAGTCATCAGCATATCACCGGCAACTGCAGTTCTGCGGACACCAAGTTCTCTGACGGCATCTAATTTCGGGAATAGGAAAGCGCCACTAATCGCAGTTGCAGTCTCCTCTATCATCGCATCCGGCATATCCTCCGGCCAATTGAACATCAGATGCGATAGTTCATGCGCAAGGGTCGACCGGCATCTTTCCGGCGTCATATTCTGATTGGTAATAATATATGGCCGTCCATTGATATCCCCGTTCATTCCTGAGAAACTGCTGCTGTCGATCCTGCAGGTATAAATTAAAATCCCCTTGTTCTCCATTGCGCCGATCAGATCCTCTATTGGACCGTTCTCAGCGAATTTCAGATGCCGTCTCAGGGAAAGTGCATCCGCTTCAATTTTTCCTGAAAGCTTCAGCATCTGGCACTGGGGAGAGGCCGGCAGGAACTCGCCCCCCAAGACCTCCACAACGGTCATAAAACGATTGAAATATTCTTCTACAGATTCCTGCACATACTCCTGCTGTGCTGCGGTAAGTGCCGTGTTTTTCCTGAACTCTCCATGATGAAACACCAGGTTTTCATTGCGGACCGCAAGAAAGTCAGACACCCGGATATCAAGTTCTTTTGCCATCCGCCTCAGGATTTCCATATCCGGCTTCCGGTTCCCATTCTCATAGTTGGAAATAGCCATTGGGGAAACATGGATACGCTCCGCAAGGTCTTTTTTCGATATTGCCTTCCTTAGCCGATAGTATTTTAAGTTTTTGCTAAACATGGACGTTCACCTCCTCGTTGATTATATTGTATCAAATTTAATCAAAAAGTAAACACACTTGACACAAACGCCCGGGAGGCATGGGACAGCGGGATCGACCTCAGCCGAACCATACCGATGGCGCGGCCCGCTCCATCTGTACTTCGCAAAAATCAAAGAAACAAAAGTACATCTCGCTGCTCTGGATGATGAACGTATCCTTTCCCTGCAGGGAGTCGTCCAGGAGGGGCAACCGACTGTTGCAGGCGAGATGCTCTTTGCCATCTATCCTCAGAGTTTGTTCCCGCAATACAGCATTATTGCTTCCGTCGTCCCCGGAAAAGAGGTCGGCCAGCTTGGCTCTTTGGGGGAACGATTCATCGACGACAAGAGAATTGAGGGAACGCTGGTGCAGATGCTGGATGAGGCTGTTGCCTTCGTCACACGAAACATGAAAAGAAAGTTGATTGTCGATGATTACGGAAAGCGCGCCGACCGAACCGAATACCCCATTCGGGCGGTCAGGGAAGCCGTTTTGAATGCGCTTGTACATCGTGACTACAGCTTTCATACGGAAAATTCTCCAATACGGATCCTGATGTTTGATGACCGTATTGAAATCGAGAATCCGGGCGGATTATATGGCAGAGGCACAATCGAGAAATTGGGCAAAGTCGGTCTGGATACCAGAAACCCTTACATTGCAGGGGCATTGGAGATCATCATCGATTCTGAAAACCGTTATTCAGGCATTCCGACCATGCGGCACGAAATGGCTGCCAACAATTTGAAGCCGCCGATATTTGAAAGCAGCCATGGCGTCTTCAAAGTTATACTCTATAACGAAGTACTGTCAAACAGAAAAGACTGCATAACTGATGAAGCGATCCTTGCTTTCTGTGCCGTCCCGCGCAGCCGCAGGGAACTGGCACAGGAGTTTGGCTTCAGCACACCGACATACTTTCTGAAAAATCATGTCAAGCCATTGATCGATCAGGGGAAACTGGCGCTGACTTTACCCGATGCGCCTAAATCCAAAAAGCAAAAATATGTTGCCGTAAAGTGACCCCACCCGTCAGTCCCCGGCCCCTTTCCCCGCCTCTTCCAGCTCGATATAGCGCAAATAGGCCTCCTCGATGCGCTTTAGCAGCGCGTCATACTCCGCATACACCGCCGGCGGGGTCTCCGCCCCGAATCCCGCCTCCATTCCGCTTTTCTGATCCTCCATCTGTTGGATCTCCTCTTCCAGCTTCCGATATTCCGCCCGCCGCTCCGCTGCTGCCCGGCGGTCATCCGCCCGCTGGGCCCGCTGGGTCCGGGCGCTGTTATTATCCGGGGGGGTGTCGGGTTTTCCGCGCAGCTGGGCTTTTTCCGCCTCCCTCCGCTGCTCCTCCCGGGCAGTATATTCCCGGTATGCCTGCAGGGAAGCGAATTCCCGCAGAGATCCGTGGACGAAGGCCAGGATCCGCGCGAAACATTTCTGCAAAAAATACCGGTCATGGCTGACAGCGATCAGGGTGCCGTTGTAGGAATTCAGCGCATCCTCCAGGATCTCCCGGGATTCCGGGTCCAGGTGGTTGGTGGGCTCATCCATCACCAGGCAGTCCGGATTTTCCATGAGCATGCAGGCCAGATAGAGCCGGGAACGCTCCCCGCCGCTTAAGACCCGGATGGGCTTGAACACATCCTCCCCCTGAAATCCGAAGGCAGCCAGCCGGCTGCGGGCTTCCCCCTCCGTCTCTGCCCCGGCAGCCAGAACCTCCTCCGTCAGCATGCGGTCCTCCTGCTCGAAGGCCACATGCTGCCCCATGATCCCCACCTTCATCCAGGGGGAGATGCGCATCTTCCCGGAGAAATCCAGGTCCCGGCCGGTGAGCAGGTTGAGCAGGGTGGTCTTGCCGCAACCGTTGGGACCGACAAACGCAGCTTTGTCCCCGGCTTTGATAATAAAACTGATCCCGGAAAACAGGATCTTGTTGTCATATGCCTTTTCCAGTTCGGAAACTGTGACCAGCTCCCGGGAATACCCCTCTTCGGCAGCGATGCGCAGCCGCATCCGGGCTTCCCGTCCAGGGACTTTCCGCTGTGCCTCCTCCAGCCGTTCCGACAGTTTGGCCACCACCCGCTGCCGGCTGTGATAAGAAGTCATTTTCCGATGAGAGCGCAGGGTCTGCGCCGCCTGCTCCTGGCGCTGGATCTCCTGCCGGAGCCGTTCCAGCTCCTTCCGGGCAAAATCCTGTTCCAGATGCATCTGGTCCATATACGCTGAATAACCGCCGGGGCGAAGCACGATCCCGCCGTCCCGAAGCCCCGCTGTATGGTTGGCCACCCGGTCCAGAAAATACCGGTCATGGGAAACCACCAGCACGCTGCCTTTGAACCGGACCAGGGTCTCCTCCAGCCATTCGATGCCCTCCAGGTCCAGGTGGTTGGTGGGCTCGTCNNTCGTCCAGCAGCAGCACATCCGGCTCCGCCACCAGCAGCCGGGCCAGGGCCACCCGCATCCGCTCTCCGCCGCTCATGGAAGCGACAGGCCGCCGGATCATCTCCGGCCCCAGCCCCAGCCCCGCCAGGATCTCCGCCATCCGGTGCTGCCGGGTATATCCGCCCAGGGACTCAAACCGGGCCGAAAGGTCCGTGTAGGCTCTGAGCGCCTCCGGGTCCCCTCCCCCCATCTTTTCCTCCAGCATCCGCATCCGGGATTCCATTTCCTCCATCTCCGGATCATACAGCGGGGTGGCTTCCACCACCTCCAGCGCATCCGGGTGCTGGGACAGATAGCCGGTGCGCACCGCTGTCGGCCGGATGACCCGGCCTTCGTCGGGAGCGACCGTCCCTTGGATAATATTCAGCAGCGTGGTCTTCCCTGAGCCGTTCCGCCCGATGAGGGCGATCCGGTCCCCGCGGTCGATGCGCAGCGAGATCCCGTCCAGCAGTGTATTGACTCCAAAAGATTTACGGATACCCGTGATTTCAAGCAAACTCATACATTGTCTCCCCGCCGGGATTCTACCATGGATCCGGGCCGGATGACAAGCCGGCGTCAGCGGTCTGCCGGGCGGTCTGCCGGGCAGTCTGCCGGAGCGGTCTGCCGGGGCGGTCTGCCGGGCAGTCTGCCGGGGCTTGACGATGCCGCACGGGAAAGATAAAATGTGATGCGGATGGAACCGGCTGGTTTCATTATTATCCGGCTTCCAGGAGGCTGATTCGATGAAAACTTACGAATTGAAATACGGATGCAATCCTCACCAGAAACCTGCGCGGATCCATAGGGAAGACAGGGACCTTCCTTTTAAGATCCTGAACGGCAACCCGGGATACATCAACCTGATGGATGCCTTCAACTCCTGGCAGCTGGTCCGGGAGCTCAAGGGCACCCTTGGCTTGCCCGCAGCCGCATCCTTCAAGCATGTGAGCCCTGCCGGCGCCGCCCTGGGGCTGCCTCTGAACGATACTCTCAAAAAAGCATATCATGTGGAAGGCATCGCCCTGACCCCCGTCGCCTGTGCCTATGCCCGGGCCCGGGGAGCGGACCGGATGAGTTCCTTCGGCGACTGGGCCGCTCTTAGCGACACGGTGGACACCGCCACCGCCCTGATTCTCAAAAAAGAGGTGTCCGACGGCATCATCGCCCCGGCCTACACCCCGGAGGCACTGGAAATCCTTAAAACCAAGAAGGGCGGCAAGTACAACATTCTGGAAATCGACCCCGCCTATGAGCCGGAGGAACTGGAACCGCGGAAAATATTCGGCATCACCTTCGAGCAGAAACACAATGATATCCACCCCGGCTTTACGCACCTGGAGAATATCGTGACCCAAAACCATGCCCTCCCTGACGACGCCAGGCGGGACCTGGTACTGGCTATGATCACCCTTAAATATACCCAGTCCAATTCCGTATGCTATGTGAAAGACGGGCAGGTCATCGGCAACGGCGCTGGCCAGCAGTCCCGGATCCACTGCACCCGGCTTGCCGGCGACAAGGCGGATGTGTGGTACTTAAAGCAGCATCCCTGCGTGCTGTCCCTGGCTTTCCGGGAAGGTACAGGCAAACCCGAAATGGATAATATAATCGATCAATTCGTCAGAAATGACATCACTGATACGGAGCGCGCTGCCTGGAAGCAATACTTTGATACGATGCCCCGGCTTCTCACTCCAGAGGAAAAACGGGAATGGCTAAATGGCCTTAAAGGCGTAAGTGTAGGCTCTGATGCCTTTTTCCCCTTCCGTGACAATATTGACCGGGCTGTGATGAGTGGAGCTCAGTACCTGGTCCAGCCCGGCGGTTCCGTTCGGGATGCGGATGTGATCCGGGCCTGCGATGAATACGGCATCGTGATGTGCTTCAATGGGATCCGGCTGTTTCATCATTGATTCGATTCTTTTTCTGCCCCATACCCAAAATGCCGGCTGTCTTTCGACCCCTTTGCGGACAGGGTGCGAACCGCCGGTATTTTCCTGTTGCTTTTTTTCAACCGTTTCGTATAATAAATATTAGGGAATTTGTTTTCTCTTATCGGCAGCGGAATGGAAGGATGGATATGTTGACGGATCTGCAGCAGGGACCAGAAAAAAAGGGTGCAAAAAGCGACCGGGTGCAGTATGATAAGGTATACGTGCGCATTATCGCAGAGTTTATGCCCGACGGGCAGATAACCCCACTTCTTATGTTCTGGGGGGACCGGCGCCTTAGCATCGACCGGGTGCTGGACATCCGCCCGGCACCGAGCCTGAAGGCCGGCGGGCAGGGGATGCGTTATACCTGCAAAATATACGGTCAATCCAGGTTCCTGTGGCTGGAAGATGGGCGCTGGTTCGTGGAAGCCCGAAAGGAGGTTTGATGCAGCGAACAAAACAGCGAATACACTTTGTTTGCTGCAGTTACGAAAATGCCAAAACCAGACAAAAAGGAAGAGATCCTGAAGTATGTCACCGACCGGTACAGTTCCCACCTTCTCCCCCCCACTATGGATGAGATCGCACAGCATCTGGGTCTGAAGGCGGTATCCAACATTCACCGGCAACTTCGAAGCCTCGTGGAGGAAGGCCGCCTGGTGGAATATCAGAGGAAATACCTGCCTTCCGGGTTTTTTCGGAAGGGACAGCCCCTGCGCCTGCTGCAGATCCCCCTGCTGGGAAATGTAGCCGGGGGTTTGCCCATGCTGGCTCTTGAAAACCTTCAGGGTCACGTGCCTTATCTGCCGGAGGGGGCGGAAGACCCGGAAGAACTTTTTGCTTTGAAAGTGCAGGGTGACAGTATGTCCGGGGCAGGGATCCTGGACGGAGACATTGTGGTGGTCGAACGTACCCCCATTGTGGAAAATGGCGAGATCGCGGTGGCCATGGTGGGTGAAGAAGCAACAGTAAAACGTATTTTTCGGGAAGGCGGTCGGATCCGGCTGCAACCGGAGAATCCCGCCTACTCTCCCCTGCTGACAGATGATGTGATGATCCTTGGCAAAGTGGTGGCCTGCTCCAGATCCTACAAGAGCAGGTATATCCGGCCTGCGAGGGGGGATTGAAATGTGTGCCACCTATCGGATCTTTGTCGACGAGGATCAGGAGGATATCCGAAAAATCATTGAGGAAGCACAGCAGAACGTGGATGACTCCACTGCCGAGATCCTGCTGCGCAAGGCCGCCGGACAGGACATTTATCCCGGCGACCCGGCTCCAGTGATCCTAAAAGACAGGTCAGTGACCGCCGCCCACTGGGGCTTTCCCATGAGTACCTTCAAGGGTGGTAAAATCAGCCGGACCGGGGTATTCAATGCCCGGGGTGAGTCCATCGGCATCAAATCCATGTTCAAATACCGGCTGCAGGATGGACGCTGTCTCATCCCAGCCACCGAATTTTATGAATGGGATGCCCGAGGCAAAAGCAAAAAGCGGGTATCCATCCGGCTTCAAACCGGTGGGATCCTGCATTTTGCGGGTTTATATGGCATTTTCATCCAGGAGCCGGGTATACTGGTTTCCTGCTTTACTCTGGTCACCATTGCCGCCAATGCTCAGCTGGCTCCCATCCACGATCGGATGCCGGCCATCCTGGATCCCGCAGAAGCAGACGAATGGCTGCTTTCTCCAATGGCGTCCGCACTGAAACTGCTGCGGCCTTACCCTGGGCTGCTTCAAATCAAGTAAAATTCAGCCCAGGCGGTTGATGATGCTGATCGTAGAAACACCGGTTTCCCGGTGGATCTGCTTCACCAGCAAAGAGATCCGGTTTTCCGGGTTCAGAGCCTCCCAATACAGGTGGAGGGTTTCTTCTGTTTTTGCAGGCATGGGCAAAAGATACGGTTCTCCGTCAAAGGCCGGCAGAGGATCGCCATCCCCTGTGTATGTATGGATGCAATGGCCGAAACCCGGTATCACCGAGTCATAATGATAAAATGCTCTCAGGCAGGTTTCCGGCCCGGACTCACCCGGCTTTATAATGGCCAGTTTGTATCCGTCCATTCCACCGACTTCCATGATCCCGGTGATCCTGGGGGTATAATTGGGGCTATCCGGTTCAAAGGTCCGCCCGGACAATGCAGACTCAAATGTCCTCCCGCGGCGGAGCGCTTCCACCACCGTATCTGTCTGATCTCCGTTTGAGACCACATGAAAATCGCCGTAACTTCTGACCGGTGAGTAAATGATGAGAGACGGATCCTTCACCTTGGACGGGTCAAACGCCCGTGTGCACACCTCTCCTTCTTCCTGAACGAAGATCCGGTTACGGCTGTTTTCGCTCCGGCCCATGATCCAGTATACCTGGACGAATTTCCTGTCGTCCGGGGTCACTCCCAGGATGATTCCCCGTCCCGGGTAGGTGTTTTGGGAAAGGCGGCTTAAATTGGCAACTGCATTATCCTTAAACATTCTGATCCCTCCATGGATGATCGCTGGCTTCTGATGCTGTGTTTCAATCCAATGTATCATATCCATGCCGCAGTTGGCAACCGGCATTGCCGGATCTGCGGCGGCGATGCCGGATCTGCGGCAGCGATGCCGGATCTGCGGCGGCGATGCCGGATCTGCGGTGGTTGTATTCCCGGTCCGCCGGTGATATAATGTCGTAAAGGCGGTGAAAGATGTGGGATCCATTGCAACGATTTGTTTTTTCATTGGGTTTATCCTGCTGGTCATCGAAATTTTTGTCCCGGGTTTCGGCTTTTTTGGAATTACGGGAACCCTTTTCCTCGCGGTAGCCATCACCATGGTCGCCCGTACTGCCTTGGAGGCGGTGCTCCTTCTTTTATTGCTGGCAGCCTGCGTCGGAATATTGTTCTATTTTCTTTACCGTTCTGCATCGAAAGGGAGACTGGGGAGAAAACTGATTCTGAAAGATGCACTTAATCTGGCCGGCGGATTCTCCAGCAGCGCAGACCTTTCCAGCATGACAGGCGCCACCGGGCTTGCCCTGACCACCCTCCGGCCCGCCGGTATCGCAGAACTGGATGGTGTTCGCCGGGATGTACTGGCCGAAGGCGAGTATATCAATGCCGGTGAAAAAATCACGGTGATCCGGGTGGAGGGGTCCAAGCTCATCGTAAAAAAATTCTATGAAACGGAGGAATGACAGATGTTCACAAGTTCTGAATCCTTTGTAGCCTTTATGGTGCTGATCGGGGTACTCATCGTTGCCCTGTCCATTTTCTTCAAGTTTGTACCGGTAGGGCTTTGGATCTCTGCCTTTGCCGCCGGTGTCCGGGTTGGGATCTTTACCCTGGTGGGAATGCGCATTCGCCGGGTCGTCCCCCATCGCATCGTCAATCCACTTATCAAGGCGACCAAAGCCGGTTTGTCCCTGTCTATCAACAAATTGGAGGCCCATCTGCTGGCCGGCGGCAACGTGGACAAGGTAGTGAACGCCTTGATCGCCGCACAGCGAGCCAATATCCCGCTTGAGTTTGAGCGTGCAGCCGCCATCGATCTGGCGGGCCGGGATGTGCTGGAGGCTGTCCAGATGAGTGTGAATCCAAAAGTGATCGAAACACCGATTATCGCAGCGATTGCCAAGGATGGCATTGAATTGAGAGCAAAGGCAAAAGTGACGGTCAGGGCCAATATTGACCGTCTGGTGGGTGGCGCCGGGGAGCAAACCATCATCGCCCGGGTAGGGGAAGGCATTGTCACTACGGTAGGTTCTTCCATGTCCCACAAGGAAGTGCTCGAGAATCCGGACAGCATCTCCCGCACCGTACTGTCCAAGGGACTGGATGCCGGGACGGCGTTTGAGATCCTGTCCATTGATATCGCAGATGTGGATGTCGGTAGAAATATCGGTGCTCAGCTTCAGACGGACCAGGCGGAAGCTGATAAGAAAATAGCTCAGGCCAAGGCGGAAGAGCGCCGGGCCATGGCCATTGCCAGGGAACAGGAAATGGTGGCAGCTGTTCAGGAAATGCGGGCAAAAGTGGTGGAAGCAGAGGCGGAAGTCCCCAAGGCGCTGGCGACCGCTTTCCGGGAAGGACGTCTGGGTGTATTTGACTATTACAATATGCAAAATTTGATTTCTGATACGCAAATGCGGGAGAGCATAGCAAAGTCCGGCAAGCAGGATGCCTCCGGATATGACAAAAAATAGAACTTTGCCGGCTTTTGTTGCTGTGTGGCGAAAGGAAGTGTAAATATGCCCCAGTACCAAAATCAAAACGGGCAGAAATCCAGGACCCTGGTTGAAAACCTGGTGAACTCCCTTCTGCTCCCTACAGACTCACTGGAAATGACGGAAGAGATGGAAATGATTGAAACTGACCCGGCAACAAGTCTGCAAACCGGTGGGAGCTCAGGAAATACCACTGCGGGAAGCAGACCGGCCAGGAAACTTCCTGCCGAAAGCAGATCTGCCGGGAAACTTCCTTCCGGAAGTAAGCCTCCCGATAGCAAGCCTTCAAGATCCCCAGATTCCAATGTGGATTTAAATTATGTCCGAATCCGGAAAAAAGAGCCCTTGTCCCGGGAGGATCTGCACAGCGCACTAAAACCTACTTCTGCCAACCTGGTGCAGGGTATCCTCTGGTCAGAGATCCTGGGAGCACCCCGCTGCAGAAGGAGAAATCCCTTTCAGCGGTTGAGAAATGACAGCACGAAGTAACCGTCTGCATTATCAAGGCCTGTAAGTCCGTCGTGGTCAAAGCGAAATCGCCAGCTTGCTTCAGCCCCCAGGCCCAGGGCATGGGTTGTGATGGAGCGCATACAACCCGTATGCGAAATGATCAGCAGATTTTCATCCCTGTATTGTCGGATCAGGCGGTCAAATGCGGCTGTGACCCGGTTGTGAAACTGACGTCCCGTTTCCCCGCCTGGCGGAGAATGATCCAGCCAATCCCGGCACCACGCGTCCCAGGCATCCGGCCATTCCCGTTGGATCTCTTCTCTGGCGAGGGCTTCCCAGGCACCAAAATCCATTTCACGCAGATCCGGTTCAATTTCCCGGGGAAGGCCGGGCGCAAGGGCAATATCCATTGTGCGTATTGACCGTTGCAATGGGCTGGTAATGATCCGATGAAAACACAAATGTTTCAGCTTTTCCCCTAAAACCCGGGCCTGTTTCTCTCCCTCCGGGGAAAGAGCACAGTCGGTGGAGCCGAAGTACAGACCTTTCCGATTCAGCAGCGTTTCCCCGTGCCGAGCAAGATAGATGCGGGTCATCATAGCGGCATCCCTCCCAGTACAAGAAAAGCGAAGGTGAAAACGATCTCTGCGATCTCACTGGCAGCTCCCAGCGTATCCCCTGTCATCCCACCCAATTTTCGCTCGACAGAATTTTTAAACAACAGATTCGCCAAAATAGCCGGCACGAAGCAAGCCAGACCGATACAAGCCAGCACAGCGACTTCATATGCCCGGGCGCCGGCAAACCCGACAAACTTAAACCCAGCCATCCCGGCAATGCCGAACAGCCCCAGGACCAGGATCATCCCTGCAGCAAGGCAGAATGCTCCCTGTCCCCGGGATACTTTTCCTATGAACAGGCTTCCCATGCCACCACCGGCCCGGGCATCCCCGGATATGGAAAGGATCAGCCCATTGACAGATTTGGCTGCCACAGGAGCTGTGAGTGCTGTCAAGCCTGCTGCCGCAGGCCCTGTATGTACAGCCAGGGCAGCAAGAAGTCCGATGCGGAGCAGCAGGTCAAACACGATCCCAACGGCACCAAAAGTCCCGGTTCGGCTATCCTTCATAATTTCCAGCATTCGCTCCCGGGTCCGCGCGGAATAGAGTCCGTCACAGGAATCTGCAAATCCGTCCAGCTGCATGGCCCCGGTGATGAGGCAGTGCGCAGCGACACCCATGACAGATGCCAGCCATATTCCGGCTTCTGAGCCCTGAAATCCTTTCAGAAGCCAAAGGAAAATCAAAAAAAATCCTGCATCCCAAATACCAATAAAGAGCCCGGTGACCGGAAACCATACGAGACCCCGGGCAAAGTCCCCCTCCTTCATTTTCACTTCAAAATTCAAAGGGATCCGGGTAAAAAACTGGAGCATCAGGATTAATTTTCTCATTTTTTCACCTTGTTTCAGCGCTCGCATTTCAATTGCTGTTTCAGCAGTCCTGTTTCAGCCGCTTGTTTCCACCTATTTCAGCTTTAGTTTCAAGCCGCATACCGTCATGAACACCTGATCTGCACGGGCCGCCACACGGGCATTCACCCGGCCTGCTATGTCCCGGAAATGGCGGGCCAGCCTGTTTTCCGGGACGATCCCGCTTCCCACCTCGTTGGTAACCAGGATCACCCGGCAGTTTAAACGGGCAATGGCCTCCAACATCCGGTCCACCTGCTCCAGGATATATGTTTCAGCCCGGGCAAAGTCCTTCACATCCGCATCGTCCGCTTTGTCTCCCAGGAAGCTGAACAGAAGATTCGTGGCGAGCAGAGTCATGCAATCCAACAAAATGGCGTCATACCGGCCGGATCTTTCCGCTGCGGCAAAAACCTGGTCCAGATCTGTATATCCCTCGTGCGTATCCCAGTCCTCCGGCCGCTGTTGCCGATGTCTGGCCACACGGGCTTTCATCTCATCGTCAAATGGGATGCTGGTGGCAATGTAAAGCACCCGTTTTCCGGCTTCTTTTGCCATTTCTTCCGCCAGGCTGCTCTTTCCGCTGCGCACACCGCCCGTCAATAATACCAACATATTTCCTATCCTCCGCTGTCTGTTTTTATGCCCGGTCACAAGTCTGTTTTTATCGGTCACATGTCTGTTTTTATGCCCGGTCACAAGTCTGTTTTATCGGTCACATATCTGTTTATATGCCCGGTCACATGTCTGTTTATATGCCCGGTCACATGTCTGTTTTTATGTCCGGTCCCAAGGAAGCCGGATGCTTTTTTTAAGAGCCAGCATTCCGTACAAGGTCCGGCTGGCTGCGTCATCGGGGACCTCTGCCAGAACTTCCGGCAATCCTGCCATCATAGCCACGGGGATCCCCCGGATTTTGCTGACTTCCTCAAGGATGGCCTGTCCTTCCATCAGGATATCGGCCCGGGTCTCCGCCAACAGATGGGTATTATTCACCAATCCGGCTGCGGGAAGCCGTGAACTGGCTTCGATCCTCTCCAGCATGGCCAGCACCTTTTTTGGGGTATCCGTCTCGGGGCGCCGGGTATTCACCACCACATACAGGACATGATCCGAGCCGGCGATTTCCCGATGGTACCGTGAAACTACCCGGGCGCCCAGGTCATCCCCGCCGATATCCAGGACCATCTGCATCCCGGGATCCTCAAACAGCGCATCCATAGCCGAAGGCAACGCCGGCACATCCACGTTGGTGTTGGCAAATCCGGTGGTGACCAGCAAAACGCCTTCATTTTCCAAGAGATGCCTTGCATCCGCTGAACGAAAAAAAGGATTCACGATATCAAGGTCCGCCAGTGCCACCCTCGGATAACACGCATGGGATAATTTCAACGCGAAATTGACAGCGATTTCCGATTTCCCACTGCCAAAATGTCCTGTAAATATGTTGATTTTAAAACCCAGGGCTTCCGGTCGCAACCGTATTTTCTGTGCATGCTCCATGTTTTTTCTCTCCCGGCGCTGCAAGCAGCTGCCGTATGGCCTCCCCGGCCAGTATCAGGCCCGCCGCTCCGGTGACGCATATGATGCTCCCCGGCGGGCCCTTTCGTACCGGTAACTCCGTAGAGTATACCACGACATGGGAAGCAACGCCAGCTTCCCGAAGTCCCTTCCGTACTCTTTTTGCCAGGGGACATCCTTCTGTGCTGTAGATGTCCGCTACCCGGAAAGCCGAAGGATCCAGCCGGTTTCCGGCCCCCATGCTGCTGATGACGGGAATCCCCCTCTGTTTGGCCTGGAGGATCAGGTGTATCTTGGAGGCAAGCGAGTCGATCGCATCGATGATCAGGTTCGTTCCCGATGCGGCAGACAGAATACTGAAAATCCGGTCCGCCTGCCCGGCGCTGTAAAATGCTTCCACTGCTTCCACCGCCATATTCGGCCGGATTTTCAAGATCCGATCCGCCATAGCCCGGGCTTTTCCGCAGCCCAGGGTCTCCACGGTGGCCTCCAGCTGCCGGTTTAAATTGGATGGAACCACAGTATCATGATCCACCAGGATCAACCGCCCTACCCCGCTTCGGGCCAGTCCTTCCGCTGCGAAGGACCCCACTCCGCCCACGCCGAAAACCGCCACCGTTGCGTCTCCCAATCGATTGAGCGCTTTTTCCCCCAATAACAGGGCGGTGCGCGCATGCATCTCATCCATCCAGTGTAATGCTCCCTCCAGCCTGCCGTATCCTTTGCGCAAGTTCTTCCAAAACAAATGGCGCAGACAAATCCACGGCGAACTCCCCTCCCAGGCGCATCTCTTCGGACCCTTCGGAAGTTGCCACTGTTACCGGCGTATTCCCGTTAAAATATTTCAAATAGGGAAGAATCCAACCCATGGCTCCATCCTTCATTCCTGCCGGCAGCTGAAGACGCAGGCATTCCGGCTTCTTCTCCATTACTGGCAGGATCTCTTCGCAGGCAATTTTAGGGACTTCATCCAACCTGACCAGAAGCCGGCCCCGGACCAGTGCCACGGACCCCTGCTGGACAGACGGGGACAAGCGGTCATAGACTCCGGGGAAAACCATGACTTCCAGCTGACCGTAAAGATCTTCCAGCAAAAAGGTGGCCATCATCCGGCCAGACTTGGTGGTCCGGTTTTTTCGGCTGGAAATCATGCCGCCGGCAAAAATCTCCATGCCATCCCGAAGTTCCCGGGCTGAAACGGCTGTTCCTTCGGAGGAAAGGCTGCTGCCTGTATATCCGGCTGCTTCTTCCCCTCTGTCAAATCCCTCCATATCCTCTTCACTGCCGCCCCTTACATGGGCTGCGGCCCATTCAGCGACATCCCGGCTGTTCAGATTGGTGCTGCGGGCCAGGATCTCCGCATACCGGCTTACCGGATGCCCGGTTACATAGATCCCCAGCAGATCCTTCTCAAAACTGCACAGCATGTCCGGGGGATATTCATCCATAGACGGGAAGTTCACATCCGACGCCCGTCGAAGGTACCCGGCGGATTCGCCGCCCTCCAGATCCAAAAGAGACATCTGGTTGGCAGAAATCCGATCCCGGGCTGCGCTGATGCTGTCCATGAGAGTATCCAGCACTGCCAGCATCCTGGATCTGTAAATGCTGAAGCTGCTGAAGGCTCCGCAACGAATCAGATTCTCCACACATTTTCGGTTGACGCCAAGACCGGCCGTGCGATAACAGAAATCAGGGAAGTCCAGGAAAGGTCCCCCTTCTTCCCGAATCCGTAGGATCGCCTCCACCGCCGCCTCGCCGCTCCCCTTGACCGCCATCATACCAAACCGGATCCCCTTGTTTGTTACTGTGAATCCCTTGCTGCTTTCATTGATGTCCGGGGGCAGCACTTCCATCCCCATATCCCGGCACGCCTGTATATAAAAGGCAATTTTGGCATTATCACTGACGTTGCTGTTCAAAGTGGCCGCCATCAGTTCCCTTGGATAATGCACCCTCAGCCATGCCGTCCGATACGCCACCACCGCATACGCCGCAGCATGAGCCTTGTTGAAAGCATAGCTCGCAAAATCCATCATGGCATCAAACAAGTGATTGGCAACGTCCTCCGGGACCCCCCGGCGCACCGCTCCTTCCACCTCGATACTTCCATCCGCACGGATGATTCCATGAACAAAGTGTTCCCGTTCCTTCTCCATCACTGCAGCCTGTTTCTTGGACATGGCTTTTCTCACCAGATCGGACCGGCCCATGGAATACCCGGCCAGGTCCCGGACCGTCTGCATCACCTGTTCCTGATACACCAGACAGCCGTATGTCACATTCAGGATGGGCTCCAGCAGCGGGTGCGGGTAGCGGATACTGCCGGGATCCCGTTTGCCTTCCAGGTATTTTGGGATCTGATCCATGGGCCCGGGGCGAAAAAGAGAGATCCCGGCGATGATATCCTCCAGGTTTCCTGGCTTTAAGTCCTTCATGAACCGGGTCATTCCGGCGCTTTCCAGCTGAAACACGCCCTCGGTTTTTCCCTCTCCGATCATTTCGTAAACCTTGCTGTCATTATAATCCAGTCTGCCGATATCGATTTTGATCCCTTCCCGCTTTTCCACCCTATCTACGGTTTCCTGAATGACAGTAAGGGTCCTTAGGCCCAGAAAATCCATTTTCATAAAACCCAGTGCATCGATCTGGTCCATGGGAAACTGAGTGGTGATGCCCCCTTCCTTGTTGAGCAGCACGGGGATGGACTCCGCGATGGGCACATCCGCGATGACGACTCCGGCCGCATGCACTCCGCTCTGGCGTGGAATACCCTCTAGCATCCTTGCGGTCTCTACCAGTTCCCTGCAGGTTGGATTGTCCTCGCAGGCGGCTTTCAACTCCGGATTCTGGTCCACAGCTTTTCCGATATCCAGATCCGTCATCATCTTGGCGATCCGGTCTACCTCGGGGATGGGGATGCCCAGGACCCGGCCCACATCACGGATGGCGCTTCGCGCCTTCAAAAAGCTGAAAGTGCCGATTTGGGACACGCAGTCTGCTCCGTACTTGGCCACCACATAATCGATGACTTCCTGCCGGCGCCTGTCGTGAAAATCTACGTCAAAATCCGGCATGCTGATGCGCTCCGG
>DOHE01000163.1 GCA_003535395.1 Clostridiales bacterium
CCATAATGATGCCCACAGGGATCTCCACCGGATCCATCATCACCCGCGCCAGGGTATCGCAGCCCATAAGCAGCGCAGCCCCGGATAATGCGCTGGCCGGTACCAGGTACCGATGATCCGATCCGATGATCAGCCGGGTGATATGCGGAACCACCAGACCGACAAAGCCCAGCAGGCCGACAACACTGACCGCGCTGGCTGCCAGCAGTGAGGCAATGGAAATAAAAACCAACCGGACCCGTTCCACTTTCAGTCCCAAACTGACAGCCGTATCCTCTCCCAGCAACAGGATGTTGAGCCTCCCAGCCAGCAGCATCGACAGAAGCAACCCTGTCAGGGCATAGGGCCAAAGCATATGAAAATGCTTCCATGTCCGGGAGGCCAGTCCCCCCACCATGAAGGACACCACTCCGTGCACCCGGTCGGGATAAAAAATCATCAGGGCGTTGATTCCGGCCCCCAGCAGAGAGGAAACCGCCACTCCTGCCAGAATGAGGCGCATGGGCTGGATCCCGTTTTTCCACGACAGCAGGTAGATGAGCGTTGTGGTGACCAGTGCACCAAGAAAGGCCATCGGCGTCACCAGGAAATAATATCCGGGAAACAGCACCATGATAATAACCGCCGCCAACCCCGCTCCGGAAGTCACGCCGATGATTCCGGGAGACGCCAGGGGATTCAGCATCACCCCCTGCAGGATGATGCCGGACAGGGAGAGACATACCCCGGTAAGACCGGCCACCAGGGTCCTGGGCAGCCGGATGTTCCAGATCACCGACCGGTTCACTCCTTCCTCTGTCCGCAGGATCGCCCGCAGCACCTCTTTAACAGGAATGCGCAGCGCGCCGAAACTGACACTTAAGACCAGCATGACTACGCAGAGCCCAAAAAGCACCGCCAGCACTGTCATCCTGGCCGCATGCCTGTCTGTGCGCATCATTTGAGCCGTGCTCCCGGATACAGGATTTTTGCCAGCGCGCCCATCGCTTCCGCATACCGGGCATTGGGCTTATAAATGAACAGTTCCTTGTCCAGGTACCGGACATTCCCCTCTTTTACCGCCCGAAGCTCCGCCCAGGCCGGACTTGACTCCAGATCCTGTTTTATTTTGGCCCGTACAGTGGCTTCATCGCCCATGGTGGTGATGAGGATATAGTCCGGATCCCTTTCAATAATCCTCTCCATGCTGAAATCCACCCGGGCTGCACCCTCCACCGGCGCATCCCCGGCGATATTGACCGCTCCCAGCCGCTTTGTCATATCTCCCACCAGACTGTTTGGCAATTCACTCTGTACCGCCTTTGTGGTGGCAAACAGGATCAGCACCCGGGGTTTTGGCTGTGCCGACACCTTGTTTGCGATCGCAGTCACTTCCTCCTTGATGCTCCGGATCTTTGTATTGAAGATGTCCTCTCTGCCGGTGATCCGGGTGAACAGATCCAGGTAGCTGATGAAATCATCATAAGTCTGGTAGTTCACATACAGACAGGTGATGCCGTTTTGCTTAAGCACCTCTTCCAGCGCCCGATGCGCCGCCGTAGTGGATGTCAGAATCACCAAATCCGGTTTTAAGGCTACGATCCGCTCCGCATTGGGCGTGCCGAACCCTCCCACCTGCTCGATGTCTTTCGCCTCAGCAGGCACATTTTCCTCTCCTGTCACCCGGGCCACCGCCGTACCTCCGGCCAGATACCACAGGTCCAGGATGGAATTCATCAAAACAATCACCCGCTGGGGACGCTTGTTCACCACAGTGACATTCCCCAGAGGGTCTGCAAGGGTGATCTGCTGATTCGTCTCGCTTTGGATGAAATCCGGTTTTCCCGTTTTCTCCCCCGCACAGCCGCCCAAAACCAGGACCAGTCCCACGGATAATACAACCGCCAATCGCACTGCCTTGCTCCGCCTTTTCATATGCATGTCTCCTTCGTACAGTTTTTTACAAAATTACGTGCTGTTTCCGGATTGGACCAGAAATGGATATGCGGGTATCCCGCCCAGGTTTCCACCTGCCGGTACCCATCCCGCCAGCGCGGGCCATCCCCGGTTTGCCTGTATTTCACTACTTCCATCCTTCCCTCTTCCGGAGCAGCATCCACAGTGGAATAATGAAACTCATGTCCCCGGACGCTGCTTCCCGGTTGCCCCAGAATGCAGGATTTCATAAAGTTCAGATGGACGTACCCAAACCGCTGAAGTTTTTCTGTCATGACACATGAATATGGAAAAAGCCCCGCCATGCTGAAAGTATTGCCTCCATGATCCCGGATGGACCGGCAAAGATACATGAACCCGCCACATTCCCCGTAAGCCGGCAGACCCCGGTTCAGTTTCCCTTTAAGGTCCGCAAGCATCGGAGTATTCTCCGAGAGTTCCCGGGCAAACACCTCCGGGTAGCCTCCCCCCAGGTAGACCCCCGTAGCCTCCTCCGGCAGCGCTCTGTCTCGAAGAGGGCTGAATTCCAACAGTTCCGCCCCCAGCATCTGAAGCAGGTCCAGATTGTCCTGATAATAGAAATTGAAAGCTTCGTCCTTCGCCACTGCGATCCGGGCGGATGCAGCCCCGATCCGGGCGGATGCAGCCCCGGTTTGGGCGGATGCAGCCCCGGTTTGGGTGGGCGCGGCTGCGGGGGCGGTTTGGGCAGCTGCCGGCGCGGTATGCGCGGTGGCCGGCGCAATACGGGATCCCTGTGCCTTCAGAGCCTGGAACCGTTCCGATGTAGGTGCCCTGAACTGTCCTGCATCCTTTGCCATGCGCAGCAGCAAATCAAGGTCAATGCATTCTTCCACCCTGGCTGCCAGCTTTGCCACCTTTTCCTTCAGGTCCGGCACCCCGCTGTCCGGAACCAGGCCCAAATGCCGCTCCGCCAAGGTGTAATCTTCTGATTCAGGCAGGTACCCCACCACCCGTACCCCGGTATTCTCTTCGATGATCTTTTTTAAATGCAAAAACAGCCCGGGACTGGAAATCCCGTTGAGTATGACGCCCCGAATGTCCGATCCCCCCATGAAATCCATGTACCCGTTCACAAGAGCGGCGGCGCTTAAAGACATGCCCCGGGCCTGGATGACCAGGATCACCGGACAGTTCAGCAGCCGTGCCACGTGTGCGGTACTGCCTTCCATGGAGCTTACACTGCATCCGTCATAGAGACCCATGACCCCCTCCACCACCGCCAGATCCATTCCTCTCGCAGCGCGGTGGAACAGGTAGGCAAGGGTCTCTGCATCCAACAGCCAGCTGTCCAGGTTCCTGGACGCCCGCCCCGTAATATAGGTGTGAAACATGGGATCAATGTAATCCGGGCCCACTTTGTACGGCTGGACCTGAAGCCCTCTTTTTACCAGGGCCGCCATCACTCCGGCCGATACGGTGGTTTTTCCGCAACCGCTATGGGTCCCGGCAAGAATAAAACGTGGAATCAAATCCATCTCCCTATCTCCCGTAGGTTCACGGATGAATATGCAGCAAGCAGGTCTTCTGACTTGAGCCTCATCGTCCTCCTGCCCTTCCCGGTACATCCGGTGGTTTGCAGGATTCCTCTTCTCTTACAGCGGCGGGACCGCACAGGATTCTCACCTGTTTCCCTATTATCCCGGCGGATCGGGGGATCTGCCGGGCACTTGCCACGCATTGTTATCAACCAGGCAGATTGTACCACGGATCTGCCTGAACTGGATATAAAAAATCTATGATAATTTGTAATAATCTGCGGTCGTGCTCAAAACGCCATGCGCATCCATCCGCTGTGTTTTCCCTGCCGTGGGGGCTGTCTCAGCATGATTCCACCACCTCGCGAACGATCCGGGTCCATTCCTGCACACGTTTTGCATCCCCCTGCACCGTTTCCACATCCTTAAGTGTGATGTCCCAGATGTTTCCATTTTCCTGGAAAATATCCCTGGCTTCCTCCACCGTCCGTCGCACTGCTGCAGGATCCAGGCCAAAGCTCACCGCATCGGTCGGACTGGGGCGCCAGGATAATACATAATCCCGGCCGATCTGTTCCGCGCACCTGCGCTTGTCGGCCCAGGGCGTCACGGCGATACGGCGCAGATTGGGAATTTTCTTCAGATAGGGGATCTTTCGGGTCAGGTCCTCGCAGCATCCGTAGGAAACCAGCCCATATTTTTCCATAATAGGTATCTGATAATGAAGCATGAATTCATCAAACATCTCCGGTGATATCAGTGCGTACTCCTGACTGTGGAAAAAGTGCCAGAGATCACGGCGTTTGACGGCTCCGCTGTTGGCTTTGGGGTCTTTCAGTTCCTGTGAATAGCTGACTGCCTGGTTGTCATGATCGGCAAGCTGGAGATCCCCGGCCTTTTCCGCTTCCTCATGGACACCCAGGATCCCGTCCCGGAGAATACCCAGTAACTGGTGCAGCCATTCCGGCCGGTCTGTCATGTCCCACATGATCTGCTCCAGTCCCCGCAGCATGGCAAGATCTGTTGAAATCACCGCGCTATGCCCCCAAAGCACCGGATGACGACCCACGTTGACTTCGATGATATCTCCGATGGCATCCCGCACTTTTTCCACACGTTGCCGGGTTGCTTCCTCATCGATGATATGACGCGGCTTGACAAGTTTGAGAATATCTTCGGGTTCCTTGATGGGTGGATCATATTTTGCAGCTCCTCCCCTGACCCCGCTGGAAATTCGGGTCGCATGCACCCCCCAGGGGGTGTTGTCAGATGACGCATGCCGCCGGACGGCCGGAACGGTCACCCAGGGCTCCGCGATCACATCATCCGGGAGAGTGTCCCGGTAAAACATCATGTGAAAAAACTGTTCATAGGACCGAAAAAATGGATCCTGACATTTAAGGCAGGAAGGATCCAGAATTTCGCCCCACGCAAATGCACGGATATAGATGGGGGGACGCGTGGGCTGAAGACTGTTGTGCCGCCGCCACAGCTCCCGCCGTTCCTGCTGTATGGGCTTTGCTGTGATTTCCTTGTACTGTTTGGCCAGATCCCGCAAAATTTGTACATCCTGCGTCAGGTTTTCCATGTGCCGGCACCCTCCCGAAAATAAATACATGCAATAACACTCGCTTTTATCATTTTACATGTATCTGAGCGGTGCGAAATAGATTTCATCGATATATATTGGTACTATATCGACTCAGATCACATACAGCGATCCGGCATATGCCCCCAGACTGACTTTGATTCCCCTCATGTCCGCTATTCCCTCCTGCCCAGTCCACTCACAGGGAGCTACAGATCCGTCAACAGGATCCCATATCGTACACTGTGCTGCCGGTTCAGAAGACATTGCTCTATCGGGCATTCCCTCCACGGTCAGGGTCCCCCTGTATGCCTTCCCCGTCATATTGGCCAGTAAAATCACCCGGCGCCCATCCTCCCGGATCCGCATATGGGAAAGGATCCCCGGGGAGGGGACATCCCCGCCGGTTTTGACGATCGTCCCTGCAGCGCCCACTGTAACGGAATAGATGTCTGCCGGGGAAAGACGCATTATCCTTGGTAAAAATGCCAGAATGGCCGGAGTGAGCAGGGTCCCCGGCAAATCTGAGAATAGCAGATGCCCGGGGTCATTCATTCTGGCGGCAAACAGGCTCCGTACTTCCCCATCTGCCTCCGCCGTGCCTTCTCTGGAATGACAAGGCAGTTTTTCCAGTGCGGCTACTTTTCCCCCTGCTTCCATAAACGCCGCCAAAGCCCGGGCCGTCTTGACCTGCATCACATGAACCCCCGGCAAAATCACCGCTTCATAAGCCCGGTTGCCAAATGTCAGCCTGCCATCCCGGACACTGGCCTGCTGGATCACCGTTTCGTCAATGTAGTCATAATCCACCTGCCGGTGCAGCAATCCCCAGGAGATGTCCCGGAAAATGCGCGATATTTCCTGCGCCGCCAGGGTCTGCCTGCCTCCCCGGGCTTCCGGTACCGGTGTTATTTCCGACCAGATAGCACATTCCGGATAAAGGATGGCCACCCGGCTGTCCCGCTTTCCCTGACGCAGCATCAATCCCAGCCGGGCTGTGTAGGTGTTCAGCATCTGAACTTCCTGCCGGGATAAATGACTGAAATTGTAGTATGAAGTGATTATATTAATGCCCTGCGCATGGTGCCAGTTCATGGAAGCCCGTATCCATTCAAAGGGGATCTGCCGGTTGTTCATTCTGGATACATGGTCCGATGCCTCAGACATGGCTTCCCCAAAGCCATGGACATCGGCAAAGGAAGCTGCCAGACGACCAATGGGAAGGCGCTCCGCCGACATCAGTTTGTCAGGCTCGCTCTCCAGCTGGTCGATCCCCGGGATGTCAAACCGGCGCATGGAGGCATAAAATGATCCGTACAAAAAGATATGAGCCGTCAGTTCCTCCTCCGCCAGCAAATGTCCGGAGGCGGCGACTCCGTTGGCTCGACACCACTGCTGAATCCGGCCGAAGAAGTTTTCGGCGAGCTCTGTGGAAATGAACTCCCAAAAATCACACCGGCGGCGCACGATCGCATTCCCGGTGTTGAGAAAAACAGCGACCAGTGCCAACTCGATCCCGTAACCGTAACGTTCCCGGAACACGTGGGGGAAGTCGCCGCGCCAGCTGACCAGGGCATACGGAACATGCTCCAGGTTCCAACTGATCAGGGAAGGCTCATCTGTAAAGAAAGCTTTCATCTCCTTGCCGAACAGGTCTCCGATCCGTTCCCTGTATTTCCCATGGGTCATCTGAATAAAAGCATCCGTTGCCTTCGGATCCAGCAAATTCAGGTACCGGCGCGGTTCACTGTAGCTGTGGGCGGCATGGGTGCCGTCAAAGAGACGGCGCTCCACAAGGACCAGTAACCGGTGTCCGCCCTTGGGTATTGTAAAACGCAAAGTACCCGCAGCATCGGCCGTCTCCGTGATATCCAGCGGTTCATCCTCTCCTGCCAGCGGGACCAGCAGCGCCTTGAACAGCTTTCCTTCCGGGGTGTCAGCCCGGTATCTGGCTGGGCCGGTCAGTGTTTTCCAATAGTTGTAGGCCAGGATCCCTGTGGTCTCGTATTCCGGATGAGCTTCCAAAACCGCCCCTCCCGCAGTACCGGAAGGATACCCCTTTTCATCGTAGATCCACAAGGTGAATCCTTCCCTGGCCGCCGCACGCATTCCGGCCTCCAATCGGTCCCAGGCCTGCACATCCTCAGGATAATCCAGCGTATAGCCGACATTGGCCACAATTCCGCCGAATCCCTGCTGCTTCCACTCTGCGATCCTGGCCTCTGCCGTTTCCACTCCACTGTGGATAATGGGATACATGGCGTACTTGTCTGGAGGACAGGCATATTTCTTTTTAAGATCATCCACTATTCTCACTCCCTCTTCAGGATGCAGCTTGCTTTTTTATAATGTATATTTTGCATGAGTCCTTTGTCAATCTTGCTTCCGGATCTGGCACAAACAAAAATGGAGAAGCCTCTTCCGGGGCCTCTCCATTTTTCTTGCGTCACTCTGTATTGCCTGCTGTTTCGGCTTCGGCTTCAGCTTCGGCTTCGGCAGGTCCGGGCAGCTGCTTACCGGCCGCCACGGAACATGCTTCCGCTCCCCATCCCAGAGCGGGCCGCAGCACCGGCTGCGTCAATGGTACAGCCGCTGCCGGCAGCACCGGCTCCGCCGCATACACCCGCACCCGCTCCGCCTGTTCCGCCCATCCGGCCCTGCCCCATCCGGCTCTGAGCTCCAGCCGCGTTCCCGTCACAAACCCCGTCTCCGTCCGTGTCACAGGTCCCGTCGCAGTTTGCCATATTTTCCTGCATCCTGGCCAAGACCGCGTCCGCCTGCTCCTGCGTGATTTTCCCGTCTGTGACCCGCTGCTCCAGAACAGCTTTCCTGGCATCCAGTCTCTCCTGCTTGAGTTCATCTGCGGTTGCAGCGTATACGCTTCCCCCGATCAGCAGGATCCCGGCGACTGAAGCCGTGATCAACATCTTCCTGATTCCTGACTTTTTCATCACAGCACACATCCTCTCAAAAGATTTGGCAGTTCCTTCTGCCTGTCTTTATCATAGACCCGGATTATGATGAAAGTATGATAAAGGTGAGGAAGATCGATGGAAATGGAATCCAATCAGTCTTTGAGGCACCCGGCAGGCACGACGAACACCCCGTCCTGACGGCGGTATGCCATCGTAGAACCGGTCAATACCATCAGGAACGACGGCTCTTTCATTTTTTCTGTATTTATTTTTTCCTTCAGGGTGATCAGGTTTCTGCATGCCTCCTCTGTTTCCTGCATACCCAGTTTCACTTCCACCGCTCCCCACCTGCCATCTTTTAAATGGATGACCGCATCCGCCTCCAGCCCGCTTTTATCCCGATAATGAAATACCTCTCCATCCAATGTTTGGGCATAGATCCGCAGATCCCTGATACAAAGTGATTCGAACAGCAGTCCGAATGTACTGAAGTCTCCCAGCAGGCTGTCTGCTGTTGCCCGCAGGACCGCCGTGGCAATGGACGGATCAATGAAATGCCTCTTGGGAGAGGTGCGCAGCGCTGTCCTGGATCTCATGGCAGGATTCCATGCCGGTAAATCTTCGATGACAAATATCCTTCGGAGAGCGTTCATATAGGAGGCTATTGTCTTTTCGGACAGGGTATCCTCATCCCCGGAGATGTCATTGTGTATCGTCGACAGTTTGGCTGCCGTTGACACATTCCTGGCCAGGGATTTCATCAGTACACGCACACGGGCTGGATTTTTTTCCACTTCATCTACCCTTGAAACATCGATATTGATAATCGAGTCCACATAATCATAAACCCGTTTGACAGCAATACTCTCTTTTTCCCCTATGGAAGCCGGCCATCCACCCCTGGCAATGGCAAAGGCGATATTTTCTATCGTCAGGTTGGAGGTGCCTTCTATATCCCGGACACCTTGAAAAAGTGTTTTCAGCGAAACAGCCCCATTGGATTCCAGGGATTCATACAGACTCATGGGCCGCATGAGAACACGGGAGATCCTTCCTGTGCCGGTATGCCGGACAGCATTCTCCCGCGGAACAGCAGAACCCGTTAAAATAAACTGGCCAGTGCTGCCCCGCTCATCGACCGCATACCGGACCGCATCCCATAGTACAGGTGCGATCTGCCATTCATCGATCAAGCGCGGTACGGCACCCTGCAGCAGCAGGGATGGCTTTGTATCCGCAGCCATCAGATAGGATGCCGTATGATCGGGATCCTGCATAAAGAGCGTACTGGCCGCCTTTTCTACGGCCGTCCTGGTTTTTCCGCACCATTTTGGCCCTTCGATCAGAACCGCCCCTGATGCCTCCAGCGATGAATCCAGCAACCTGTCTGCGATCCTGCTTAAATACTTATTTTTCATGACTCATATCAAACCTCCCGGCTTCATTCTACATATTCATGATACAT
>DOHE01000198.1 GCA_003535395.1 Clostridiales bacterium
ACCCGTGGGCAGGAACCGGTCCCTGCAGTGACGGAACCGGTGCCGGATCCCACCCCGGAACCCCTGCCGGAAACCGTACCGGAGGTGGCGCCGCCCATGGCGCCCATCAACTCCTTTGTCGAACTCATGGCTCTGCTTGCCAAATGGCCGGACTCCTACCGGGGCGTTGTTTCAAGCAGTCAAATGGCAGAAAGTTCCATTGACAGAGAAAATGCCCTGACTTCCGGCAGTCAAAAGGACGCGGCAGCGGACACCTCCGCCAATTCGTATTCCCAGACCAATGTGCAGGTGGCGGGAGTGGACGAGGGGGATAATGTCAAGAACGACGGGAACTATGTGTACCGGATCGATCAGGGAAGCGTGGATATTATCCGGGCCTGGCCGGTGGAGTCGATGAAAGTGGTTTCCCGCATCGAATTTGGCTTTGATAATAAATTCTATCCCGCCCAGCTGTATTTGAGCGGCGACCGCCTCATCGTGCTGGGCTATGCGCAAAGGATCCCCGTCTCTCCCCAGTGCAGCCAGGTGGTACAGATCCTGGTATATGACATCCGGGATCGTTCCAACCCGGTGAAGGTAAAAAGTGCGGAAGTCGAGGGTGTGCTTCTTTCAAGCCGCAGGGTCGGCGATATGCTGTATGTGGTCACCAACCGCACGATCTATTACAAAACCATGCTGGATCATGGAGAAAACGGAGCGCTGCCCGCCTGGCGGGAAGACGGGAAGGATTTCAAGACGCCCGCATACAGCCAGCTGGGCTATATCCCCGACTCCTATCCCGGAAACTATATGGTGGTGGCCTCCCTGAATGTGGCCAGTGCGCAGGAACCTGTGAAATTCAAAGCCTACCTGGGTGCAGGAAACAACCTGTACATGTCACTTGAAAACCTGTATATCGCTGCATATGTGCATTATGCAGAAATCCTGAGCTCCGGGGAATCGAAAGTGCAGGCGGAGCAGGGTGCTCCGGCCGTGGGCCTCATCGCTCCCAGGATCTATCCCCCCGCCCTGACCCGGACGCGGATCTACAGGATCCCGGTGAAGAACGGAGAGATCGGCGAGGCAACCGCCGGGGAAGTGCCCGGGACCATTATCAACCAGTTTTCCATGGATGAATACAACGGGTATTTCCGTATCGGCACCACGGACAGCAACTGGAGCAGCGGCCAGGGAGGCAATAACCTGTACGTGCTTGACAACAGCATGAAGATCCAGGGAAAACTGGAAGGGCTGGCCAAAGGGGAAAAAATCTATTCCGTGCGTTTCATGGGGCCCAAGGCGTATATGGTGACTTTCCGGACCACGGATCCCCTGTTCGCCTTCGACCTTTCTGATCCTGCGGGGCCGCGAATGACGGGCTATCTCAAGATCCCCGGCTACAGCGATTACCTGCACCCCTTTGATGAAACCCATATGATCGGGTTTGGCAAGGATACGGTGGAGATTTCCGGGATGGCCTATTACCTGGGCATGAAACTCTCCCTGTTTGACATCACGAACATGGAAAGCCCGCAGGAAATGGACAAGGAAATCATCGGGGACCGGGGCACCTCTTCGGAACTGCTTCACAACCACAAAGCGCTGCTGTTCTCCCGGGACAAAAACCTGCTGGCCTTCCCGGTCACCCTGTATACCCTCACGGATGCACAACGGCTGGCGGGCGGGCTGCAGTATGGCCGGTTCACCCGGCAGGGACTGTGGGTGTATTCCATCGATCTGGTGAAGGGATTTGAACTTCGGGGAATCATCTCACATTATCAGGATGCATTCACCCTGCCGGAGGGCAAGGAGGCTGTGAGGCAAAGTGGCCGAGATATTCAGCGGTCCTTCTATATCGGGGATGCGCTGTACACCCTGTCCGGTGAAATACTGATGGCCCATGCCCTTGCCGATTTGAAAATACTGGGGTATACGATGCTGAAGTAAGCGGGGCTGCAGCGGGGCTGCACTTGCTTCAGCGGGGCTGCACTTGCTGCAGCGGGGCTGCACTTGCTTCAATTCCTGCCTCCATGAGGACTTCAATTGGAGGCAGGAAGCATCTTGCCCGTAGGAGTCCCGAACATGAAGTTGATATCGAATTTATTATCCAGACAAGGGGTCCCGTCCATCTCTACACAGTATTCTACAGAAATGTCTCCGCCGCTGCGTTCATTGATATCCACCCGGACCTTATTGGTGTGGGTGTTCATACTGATGAAACCGTATCCGGTCTCATATCTGGAACTGTAAGACTTCCCCGGTTCGAACTGGAGCTGGGCGTTGATGGCGCCGGTGCGCTGGATGGAAACGCTTCCCCCTGTCACCTTTATGGTTGTTGTGGTCCCGGCCATCCCCGTGACCTCCGACTCGTCGTACGTCAGATAATGCATGCCATTCCGCCGCCTGTACATCCCCTCTGTGAGCAGTTCCACGTCCCCTGCGTATTCTCCGGGCGCGGAAGCCTGGGTTCCTTTGACTTTGATCCAAACCTTCCGTGGCATCTCCCATTCCTCCCCTTTTCCTCTTTGGCATCTGTGCCGCTCGCTCTACTTTGCGGCTTGCTTTACATTGCGGCTCGCTCTACTTTGCGGCTTTTTTTACTTTGCGGCTCACTCTACTTTGCGTTCTGTTCTCTATGCCTGGCCGTAGCCAGTTCGATCAGGCGGTCCAGCAGTCTCGGAAATGGCAGCCCGCTGGCCTCCCACAATTTGGGATACATGCTGATGCCGGTAAAACCGGGGATGGTGTTAACTTCGTTGATCAGCACCTGCAGCGTGTCTCTTCTTACAAAAAAATCCACCCGGGCCATTCCGGAGCAGTCAAGCATCCTGTAAGCCCTGATTGCATACTCCCTTACCCGCTCCGACACTTCCTGCGGCAATTTTGCCGGAATGATCACTGCCGATGCATCCTCGCACAAATATTTTGCCTCATAATCGTAAAACTCCCGGCAGGGCACCACTTCCCCCACTACAGAGGCCTGCGGCTCCTCGTTCCCCAGCACGGCACACTCGATCTCCCGCCCGTCCACGAACTCCTCCACCAGTACACGGCGGTCCTGGGACAGGGCTGTTTCAAAGGCCTTCATCAACTCACGGCGGTCCCGGGCCTTGGAAATCCCGACGGAAGACCCTGCATTGGCCGGCTTGACAAAGCACGGATAATGCAACCTTTCCTCAACCTCCCGTGCAGCCTCCTCCCCCTGCTTCCGGATCTGCTCCCTTGTATACCAGAGCATGTTGCAGCGCGGGATCCCCGCTTTCTCAAACAGCAGATTGGCACAGATCTTGTCCATGGCCACAGCGGCCGCCAGCACTTCCGGACCCACGCAAGGCAGACCGGCGATCTTAATCAGCCCCTGCACGGTGCCGTCCTCCCCGTTCCTGCCGTGAAGCACCGGAAACACTACATCGGGCGGCCGGTTCAAACGGTCCGGGGACGATGAAAAAATCAGGGCGATCCCGTCCCGATTTTCTGCTTCCGCCAGCTGTTGCCAGCTTCCGTCCCGGACAGCCGGGATCGGTCCGGTATAGACAAGCCATCTGCCGCTTTTCGTTATCCCGACGGGAACCACCTCGTAGTGCAGCGGATCCAGGCTGGATATAACGGATGCAGCCGATACCCTACTAACCTCGTGTTCTGTAGATTGGCCGCCAAACAGCACAGCGACCCGCATTTTTTCCAACCTCATGCCTCCCCGGTTGTCATTTTTTATTTACTATATAACAAACCCCAGGCAATGTCCATACTGTAAAATCTGGCTTATCGTATCGGAAAACCTGCTACTCCAGCACCTCATCCGACAACACCGTACGGGTCCAGACCCCGCTGATGATCGTCTCTGACCGGGGGAAGGGAAGATCCAGCCGGAACTTGCCGAACTCTCCGGCAAAGGTTCGGCCGTCGATCAGGATCCCCACCTTCTCTACACCCTGCAGCTCTGTCAGCGAATTTACAATGGAGTAGATCGCCAGGCCCGCTGCAGAGTCATAGCCAACAGAGACATGGGTGGAACTGGCGGCAGTTGATAATTTTTTTCCGGTATTATCCGTGATCACAGTATTCTCTGCCGTCGTGTTTGAGGCTTTTTCAAGATTCAAAAAGTCTCCGGAAAGGTTCACCGTCAAAACTCCGTCAGCAAAAACAGCCGGAGACAGCGCCTGAGTCCCTCCCGGTACCGCAGAGAGCAGATTTTCTCCGGACAAAGGCCCTTCCAGCAGTTTTGCGAGCACTTTGGATGCTTTTTGCGCCGTATCCCCTTGCATTTCATTTTCCGGGACATACCGCACCACCAGCTTGAGCATCTGGCCGTCCTGGGAAGCCAGGTAGATCTTCACAGGTACCTTTCCCTTAAGCTGCATGGCTTCTTCCTCGCTCATCTCTGTGCTGCTGGCC
>DOHE01000301.1 GCA_003535395.1 Clostridiales bacterium
TCCAGCTCTGGCCAGGATATCGCCCCGGGGCACCGCCCTTTCAATGGGAGACAGGCAACCGAAAAGGTTCGGAATCCCTTCGGCCGGGATATCCCGAAACAACGGATTGTCTTTGATCATTGCCATCCATCTTGAACTCAGGCTTACAGGCATCGGATCCTCCCTTGGAATCAATTATACTACAGTTCCCGTGCGAAAACAAACCATAAATACTGCAAATTATGGCAGAAATATTACGTAGAACTGGCACCTGTTTGCTGCCTATAATAAAATCAGAGGTTACTGCTGCAGCAAAAATAATTAAACCTTGCAGGAATAATGTGTTAAACCTTGCCAGGAATTTGAAACGAGGAAGGTTGAAAATGTCAAAACAAATGAACGTGCTTCTTATCATGATGGATCAGCTTCGAGCGGATACGCTGGGATGCATGGGGCATCCGATCATAAAAACACCGAATCTGGACCGGCTGGCGAAACAAAGCACCCTGTTTACTCAGGCGTACTGCACCACACCCCTGTGTGTCCCGTCCCGGACGACCCTGTTCACCAGCCAGTATGCCGGGTATAAGCGGGGCCGGTTTTCCAATGGCATTATCCTGGGGGAAAAGGATCAGCATCTGCCGGGTGTGCTCCGGGAAAACGGGTATGAATTGGTGATGGTTGGGAAAAACCATGCTTTTGTGGACGAATATATGCGCACCTGGGCCTTCTGCGAGATGTATGATCTGCGGGGCAAGGAGGAAAAGGATTTTTGCTCCCCTCTGACGCCGGAGGACCGGAGGGTGAGGAACTGGCGGCACAACCAGGACATTGTTCCTATACAGGAGGGGGTCGTGAAGGTGCCCCAGCCGGGAGGGATCCAGGCGGATCCCAACGTATCCCAGACGGAGCATGCCCTGCGGTATCTGAAGTCCAGGGACAGGAACCGGCCTTTCTTCATGTATTATTCCTTTGAATCACCGCATTTTCCTTACGTGGTACCGGAAGAATATTTTGACCTGTATGATCCGGAAACCATGCCCGGGCCGGAAGGACGGGAGCCGCTGCTTGGCGGCATGCCTACCCGGTTGTGGATGCAGTATTATGGACAAAAATATGATACTTTAAGTCTCTGGGACTACAAGCGTGTTCAGGCAACCTATCTGGCCCAGGTCTCCCTGGTCGACAGCCAGATCGGAAGGGTGCTGGACTGCCTGGAGCAAACCGGGGAGATGGACAGCACACTGATCGTATTTACGGCGGATCATGGGGACTTCTGGGGGAATCATGACCTGATCGGCAAGACCAATGCCGTTTATCAGGATCTGCTTCGGATCCCCCTGATGATCCGCATCCCCGGAGTGACTGCAGGAGAGAACACAGAGGCCATGACGGATAATACGGATGTTGCTCCCACCCTGTTGGAACTCCTGGACATCCCCGTCCCTGGATCCATGCAGGGCCGACCGGTCACCGGGATCGCCCGGACAGGGCAGGGGACCCATCGGGATCATATCCTGGCAGAAAGCCGCCTCGGGGAGATCCCGGCACTTACGGTGGATCAGTTGAAAGAGGCCATCGTCAACCGCAATGAACTTATGCAGAAGGAAGGCCACAGCTGGTTCGGAAAACGTCAGATGGGTTGGGTCCGGGGATATGTACGCCAGGATGGAATGAAAGTGATCACAAATGAAAATGACATCACCGAGATGTTCGACTTAAACCGGGATCCCCTGGAACGGCATAACTTGGCGGAAGATCCGGTGTTTGCCGGCTTGCGGCAGGAGCTGCTCGATCAAATGGATGAAGCGTTGAAAGAAAAATATGCCTGGAAGGCAAGCGACGAAATGTGAATTGTAGCCACGGCTACTGAATCCATCCCCGCGTTTGAATACAATCACCTCATGAAACGATTCGACCGACAGTACAGCTGCCGGAAAATCAAAAGATCATGAGGTGATTTTCAGTGAAAAGAAATATTATAAAAATTGACGAAGAACTGTGCAACGGCTGTGGACTGTGTGTGGATGCCTGCCATGAAGGCGCTTTGAAAATGATCGAAGGCAAGGCCCGCCTTGTCTCCGATTCCTACTGCGACGGGCTGGGTGCATGCCTGCCGGAATGCCCCACCGGTGCCATCTCGATCGAGGAGCGGGAAGCGGAGGAATTTAGCGGCGGAGCTCCCAAGGTCCTGGCCTGTGGCTGTCCGGGGACACAGTCCCGCAGCTTTGACCGGGATCGTGGCCCGGCCCATCCGGCCCATCCGTCTCATCCGGCCCATCCGGCCCATTCGGCCCAACCAGCCCATCCGGCCCATCCGACCCATTCGTCTCACAGCCACAGTCCCAATGGATCCGAGCTGCGCCAGTGGCCGGTGCAGATCCAGCTGGTGCCGGTGCATGCGCCCTGGCTGGACAAAGCCCACCTGCTGATCGCGGCGGACTGCACAGCCTTTTCCTTTGCGGATTTCCATCAGAGCTTCATGAAAGGACGGATCACCCTCATTGGCTGCCCCAAGCTGGATAATGCGGATTATGCACAAAAGCTGACGGAGATATTGAAACGCAATGATATCATAAGTATCACGGTGGTGCGCATGGAAGTGCCCTGCTGCGGCGGCATCGTACAGGCCGCCAAAACAGCGATGATGCAAAGCGGCAAGCTGGTGCCGTGGCAGGTCATCACTCTGGGCACGGACGGTGCGATTTTAGAAGATTAATTAGAAGATTAATTAGAAAATTAATTAGAAGAATAAATTGAGGAGAGGATGAATCTGATGAGTTTGACAGAAAGCATGACCCGTATCAGGAACGACGATGCCCCGATGTTCTGCTTCCAGTGTGAGCAGGCAGCCGGGGGGAAAGCCTGCACCCGAACCGGAGCCTGCGGCAAAAAGCCGGAAGTATCCAACCTGCAGGATGAGCTTACCGGTGCGCTGACCGGACTGGCCCGGGCAGCCGGGAAGGCAGGATTGTCCGAAAACGACCCCCGCCGGCAGCACATCGACGCTCTGATGATCAAAAGCCTGTTTGCCACGGTCACCAATGTAAATTTTGATCCGGAGGATCTCCAGGCCATGATCCGTGAAGTCCGGGCGGAAAGTCGGGATCTGGGCGGGGCCAAGGAGCTCCCGGCAGAAGACCTGTGGTCCGGGGAAGAGGATATCGTGTCCCTCCGTTCGACCCTGCTCCTGGGGATGCGGGGCATGGCGGCCTATGCCTGGCACGCCCGCATTTTGGGGAAGGAAGACAGGAAGGTCAATGACTGGTTCCATAAGGGACTAAACGCCCTGGGCGAGGAGCATCCGGTTGCCGAATGGCTGGATCTTCTCATGGAATTCGGGCATATCAACTTAAAATGCATGGAGCTGCTGGATGAGGCCAATACCTCCGCCTATGGCCATCCTGTTCCGGTCACCGTGCCGCTGAAAGTGGAGAAGGGGCCTTTCATTATTATCTCAGGTCATGATCTGCTGGATCTGAAACAGCTGCTGGAGCAGACGGAAGGCAAAGGGATCCAGATCTATACCCATGGTGAGATGCTGCCGGCCCATGGCTACCCGGAACTGAAACGGCATGCCCATCTCAAGGGAAATTTCGGCACGGCCTGGCAGAATCAGCAAAAGGAATTCGACGGGGTGCCGGCCCCTATTCTGTTCACCACCAACTGTCTGATGCCGCCCCGGGCCTCCTACGCGGACCGGGTGTTCACCACAGCCATGGTGGGTTATCCAGGTCTGATTCATATTCCGGATCCGGAGGATGAAAAGGGTGCAAAACCTCCCAAGGATTTTACACCCATTATCCAAAAAGCGCTGGAATTGGGGGGATACTCCGAGGATCGTGAATTTACGGGGATCAACGGGGGCTCCACGATGACTACAGGGTTTGCCCGCAATACGGTGCTGGGGGCGGCAGACCAGGTGATCGCGGCGGTGAAGGCGGGAGCCGTGCGCCATTTCTTCCTGGTGGGCGGATGTGACGGGGCAAAACCGGGCAGGAATTATTATACGGAATTTGTTCAAAAAACCCCGGCGGACACGCTGGTGCTCACCCTGGCCTGCGGCAAATTCCGCTTCAATGACCTGGATCTTGGCAATATCGGCGGGTTCCCGCGCATCATGGACATGGGCCAGTGCAACGATGCCTATTCCGCCGTACGGGTGGCGGTGGCGCTGGCAGAAGCTTTCGGCTGCGGCGTCAATGACCTGCCCCTCACCCTGGTGCTTTCCTGGTACGAGCAGAAAGCGGTATGCATTCTGCTCACCCTGCTGGCCCTGGGCGTTCGAAACATTTACCTGGGCCCCACGCTGCCCGCGTTCCTTTCCCCCGGTGTACTGTCGGTGCTGGTGGACCAATTCGGCCTTAAACCCACCACCACCGCCGAACAGGATCTAAAACAAATCCTTGGATAATGCATGCGGCCTCCCTGGATCATGCATGATGCATGCAGCCTCCTTCAGAAACATTCGAAAAGCTCCGGTACGCCGGGGCTTTTTCTGTTGATGCACTGCGCCGGATTTGATATAATAAAAGAAATAATTAGTTTGCTGTGATCAGTGTATGTGCCAGGAGAGGGGGAGATAGGCATGTGGGATGGCAGACTGCTTCGGGTGGATGCCCGGGAACAGGCGATGATCAATGAGGAACATCGCCCGGAGATCGGAGAGAGCTTCCCTGTCCATGCCTACTATTCCGACAACCAAAAGGTGCGTATCCATAGCCGCATCCATTATCATTCCTATTATGAGCTTGTGCTTGTCTGTCACGGGAACTGTGATCTGATGGTGCATTATGAACTCAATGCCATGGTCGCAGGGGACATGGCAGTACTGCCGGACAAGTCCATCCATTCCAGCTTTTGCCCTCCCGGGGAAGATACTCAGGTGCTCGTTGTCCAGTTCATGCCGGATTTTGTCTACAATGGTACGCTGGATACTGTAGATTCCCGCTACATGGCGGCTTTTTTCAATTCTCTCCGTATGAAACGGCATGCCCTGTTCCAGACCGGGGAGGACCTGGCTATGCTGCAGGATCTGATATGGAAGCTCCTCCGGGAATATCAGGAAAAAAGGATGGGATATACGGTATATCTCCGGGCTTACATCGGCATGATCATCGCTTACCTGATCCGGCGCCTGTTCCGGAATGAAGAAGAACTTATCAACTACCTCCGGGACTATCACCGCATTGAGGAGGCTGTTTCCTTCATTGAGAAAAATCACCGGGAGGCGATCACTCTGGCCATGGCCGCCAACCAGGCCAATCTGACCTATAACTATTTTTCTACGATATTCCACAAGATCACCGGCCATACCTTCACCGAATACCTGAACCTGATTCGTGTCCGGGAATTTGAACGCATCATGTTGGGGGGCGGAAATTCCGTCTCTGAAGCCGCCACCGCTGCCGGTTTTGATAATATCAGCAATTTCAACCGCGTCTACCGGAATCTTCGCAAGTCATCCCCGACCCAGGTCATTCAGGGGTTGAGGGTCGCGAAATCGTAAATTCTGCAAACTTTAGCTGAAATATTACGTAGCACTTCCAGTTCCTGACCCGCTATCATATAGGTGTGATCAACAGGATGGGGTTGACATATGTTCACCGCATAAGCTGTGGCTTGGGAATCTTTTTCCGAACGTCCGTCTTGACAATGTTTCGCGGATCTAAACAATGGAAAATGCAAGAAAAATAATATTAAAAAGGAGTGTTTTGCATGAAGTCTAGATTTGCACGTATCCTGTCCGTCTCACTGGTTCTGGCTGTATTCACTGTCCTGAATCTGGGAGGCTGCGCGAAAAAACAGCCGACGGCAACGCTGAAAACCACGACAAAGGCGACCGTTGCTGCCACTACGGCCAAGCCGGCGGCGACCACCGCGGCAAAAACCACCGCTTTGGCCTCGACAGCTGCGGATATTCCCGATACCGGGGATACCGGCAGCCAGCCCGATTCCGGGGATTCTTTCTTTGACACTCCGGAGGATGTTGCGGACATCATCAAGGGACCTTCCGGCGAGTTTGTGGAAGGAAAACCTCCTTATGACGAGGAGCCGCTCGATCTGAAGGGCCGGACAGTCAAGATCTCTGTATCCGGGGCTGTGCTCATCCCTTTCGAGGGCCAGGGCACCATGCAGTCGACAAAGCTGGCCGCGCNNCTCAGATCGAACCCAAATACAATTGCAAGATCGTCTATGAAGTGCCGGCCATTGGCGCTGCTTTTTTCAATAACTTTGTTCAGGCTATGGTCGCCGGTGTCAGTTACGGAGATGTTGTGCAGAGCAATACCCAGTATGTGGCCGTCTCCTCCAAGAACAACTATATTTCCGCCCTGGAAGGCTACTTCAATATGGACAGCCCTCTGTTCAACGATCCGCGGGTTCGGTTCGGCAACTGGAACGGCCACTGGTACGGATTGCGGGAACAGATCGCCACACCGCGGCATACGATCACCTATAACAGATTGATTTTCGAACAGTCCGGTGTGGAATCCCCCTACGAGGCATACAAACGGGGACAGTGGACCTGGAGCACCATGATCGAGATGGGAATGCAAACCACCCGGGATCTGAACGGGGATGCCATCATCGACCAGTGGGGGCTGGATACCTGGAAGAACAGCGGTCTGCCGCTGGCAACCATTTACTTCCTGCCCTCCAACGGCGCGGATGCAGCGGAGTTTGATTCAAATGGAAGGCTCCAGGTGACGCTGACGACCCCGGCTGCCATGGAAGCCATTGAATTTGTCCGCTCTCTGTCTTCCACATACAATGTCATGCCGGCCAGCAACAAAGCAGGGGAGTTTTACCAGAGGAACCTGGCGGCCATGTATCTCGGCAATCCGCAGTCTGTAACCGTTCAGCTGAAAATGGACACCTACGGGACACATGGCATTGTATCCTACCCTGTCGGGCCCCGGATGGAAGGCAAGAAGATGCCGGAGGGAACCGTCGGCGAATACTTCTTTGCCGTGCCCTATAATGTGCCGGAGTCGGATAAAAAGGCGATAGCCAGGATCCTGGTGGACCTGAACGCCGTATGGAACAAGAATATCGAACCGTACCTGGATACGGATGAGTATTACAGGGACCTTTACAAAGCATGGGATGACGGAACAGAAAATATGGAGATGCTCATCGAGATGGGCAAGCGCCAGCAGCCGCTTGCCGCCGCCTACAACTCAACGCTTTACAATCCCATTACCCTGAATCTTTTCAATGATATCTTTTTGAACAACCTGTCGACAGCGTCGGCGGTCGACAAGTACAAACCGATGATCGTTGATGCCATCAACGCAATGTATTGATGATGGATACAGGCAATTCAAAAAAGACTGGCTGGAGACTGACAATCAAACTGGCTTCCTGCATACTGTTGCCCATACTTCTTTTTTCCTGTGCAGGAAATGGCGCTGGAGGAGGCGAAGGAGCTATGGAAGGTCCTGCCTTAAAAACCGTCCGGAGGATCAGCAGGATGCCAAATGCACCAGCGCAGTTTCAGCTCCTGGACTGGACAGCACGTGCCCGTACCTTAGACCGCCTGCTGTTTGACTTTGAGCGTACAGGACGATACCTTCCCCTGGGCACCTGGGTGGAGGATCCGGTCAATCTGACAGAAGGCAGATCCTTTACCATCAACAGTTTTGTCGGAAAAATGCCGCCCGGTACGGAAGGGATCGCGGCGATCTCTTCGATCATCTCTGCGAAACTCGCGGGCATCGACCGGAGTGATTTGAATGGGAACAATTATGTCCGGATGCTGGGGGAATGGTTCAACAGCGCCAATGGTGAGATGGTGGTTTTAAACAGCGCCAGCACCCGGACCGGCAACTCTGCCTGGTATGAGCTGTTCCCCGGGTTGCTCTACAGTCAGGCCTGCTCACTGTTCCCCGGGGAAAAAGGAATGGATGCGATCCTGAAGAGCACCGCGGATCAGTGGAGCCGGGCCGCTTACGAGCTGGCCGGGAAGCCGGATGCTCCGGGTTTTGACTTCACCGCGTTCAACCTGAGGACAAACAAACCGGTGATCAAGGAAACGGNNCGCTTCGGGATGGCTTACATCCTGTATGCCGCCTATGCACGGTATGGCGATGTCAAATACCTGGAAGCAGCCCGGTGGTGCATGGACAACATGGACCGGCGCACGCAGAATCCATTTTACGAAGTGCTGGGGCTGTATGGCCCATACCTGGCAGCCCGGATGAATGCAGAACAGGGAACAGACTATGATATCGATAAATTTATGAACTGGATCTTCGATGCCGACAGCAGAAGCCGCCCCGGATTCGGTGCCATGACGGGGACCTGGGCGGGGTATGAGATCAATGGTCTGATAGGCCAGAATGCAGCAGGCAAAGGTGGGTATGCCTTTCTGATGAATACATTCGATGCGGTCAGCGCGCTGGTGCCTATGGTGCGCTATGATCCCCGCTATGCCCGTGACATTGGGAAGTGGATGCTCAATACGGTTTCCAACGCAAGGTATTTTTATCCGGATCAGGTTCCCCCCGCCAGTCAGTCAGATGCAGACTGGCGGGAGGAAGGCTATGAAGCCCTGGCCTATGAGGGCATCCAGCACTATTCAGCACAGGGTACGGAGTTTTATGTTGCCGGAATGAAGGAAATTGAACCGGACCGGCTGAAAACCAATCTGGGCGTCTATGGATCCATCCATGTGGGCTATATGGCCGCGATCGTGTCCGGGACCCATGAAGAGAAGATCCTCAGGCTGGACTGTCTTGCCACGGACTTTAATCGGCGGGACGCGTATCCGACCTTTCTTTACTATAATCCCTTCAATGAGG
>DOHE01000195.1 GCA_003535395.1 Clostridiales bacterium
CTCCACATGATCTCCCTCCCCCGCATCCAGCATGCAGGCCCGGTTTCCCGGCTCCCCCCACTGATTTACCAGTGAAAAACCCAACCCGTCCCGGTAAAAGCAAACCGACCGGTCATAATCGGACACTTTCATTGCAATATGATGGATCCCTCTGACTGCCATATGTATGATCCCCTTTCCCGCCTCATAATGATTGCAGAGTCAATATCATGATACTCAATCACAGCACCGTGTCAATGAAATTTGATTCTGCTGCAGAAAGTANNAAAAGCCTCAGCCAGCGAAACAAATCGATTGCATGCGCAACGCATATGCGTTGCCGGTGAAGGATTGGCGTGACAATCCTTCACCAGAAAGTCACAAAGTGACTTTCTGCAGTGCAATCAAATTTCAAACTTTTCCGTCCAAACTTTTTCAGCACCTTTTCAGTTCGAACCAGAATGTAGTCCCCCGTTCCGCAGCGCTCTCCGCCCCAAATTGTACCTGGTGAGCTTCCAGCAGGCTTTTTACAATGGCAAGTCCAAGCCCCGTCCCTATGGCTCTTTTCGCTCCCGTTCCCCCGGACTTGTAGTACCGGTCCCATATATAGGGCATTTCTTCCTCCGGGATCCCGATGCCGGTGTCAGATACTTCGATGCGCAGGGATTTCTCCTTTTCCACAACCCGAATCCGCACAACACCACCCTCCTGAGTATGGTTGAATGCATTGCTGATCAGGTTGAACAATACCTGCTCCACCCGGCTTTCATCCGCAAGCACCGTACTATTTCCTTCATATTCCTGCCGGATGGCCACTCCGGTTTTTTCGCTGTGCACCTCATAACGCTTCACCACCCGGTCAAGGCAATCCCTGACCTTGAAAGCTGAGAGGTTCAGGGTAAAATATCCGGACTGAAGCTGAGAGTAATTCAGGATATCGTCCACGATCCGGGTCAGCCTGTCCGTTTCTTCGATGATGATGCCCAACTGTTTTTCTCTTTTTTCAGAAATATCTCCTGTCACATCCCGCAAAGTCTCCGCATATCCCCGGATCAGGCTCAAGGGTGTTCGGAGCTCATGGGAGACATTGGCGATCAGGTCTTTTCTCAGCTGTTCGATTTTCGAAAGCTGTTCCCCCAGATGGTTGATGGTCTTCGCCAGTTTTCCGATCTCATCCTTCTTCGTGAAGGGGATCCTGACGTCAAAATCCCCGGATGCCATGATTTCTGAAGCTTTTGTGATGGCCAGGATGGGTCGGGTGAATCCCCTGGAGATCAGGAAGGATATCAGCAGTGCTGCGGTCGCCAGGACCACTGAAATCATCGCAAGCTGCCTCTTTAGAATGGAAGCGGTATCCTGCACCGGGGCCATTGGCATCACAATCATGATGGCCTCCTGTATTTCACCGTTCATTTCTACCGGAAGACCAATCAGCATGAACTTGTTGCCAAACCGGGGATGGATCAGCGAAATTTCCACTTTTTTCCCGGCCAGAACATCCTGGAATGCCTGTGCACGTTCACCGCTCTTCATCATGGGCACCTGGCCGGTATTGCCGGTCTGTCCCAGCACGTCCTTCGTATTCCCCTGAAGATCCAGGATCTCGATGCCAAGGTTGTTTTCAAAGGAAAATGCTTCCATATTATCCAGGGCGGCGGTCCGATCTCCTTCTTCCATCCTCTTAACGATTGCACTGGCTTCCTTGCGGATATCCGCGATTCGCGCCCGGGCATAATAGCTCTCCAGAAAAACGATCTGAAAAAGCCAAAGCAACACCAGCACCACCAGCACCAGCACCATCATCCCGGCCCAGAGTTTCAACCGGATGCTTCTCATGGCTTCACCCCGGTTTCAAACTTATACCCGGTGCCCCAGACGGTCACTACGTATTTTCTGTATGATCCAAGGCTTTCCCGCAGCATTTTGACATGGGTGTCCACCGTCCGGTCATCCCCGATAAAATCATACCCCCAAACCGAATTTAAAAGCTGATCCCTGGAAAATACCCGGTTCGGATTTTTTACAAAAAACCGAAGCAATTCATACTCCTTCGGGGTCATAGCCGTTTGCTTCCCTTCAACGATCACGTTCCTTGAATCAAAATCGATGATGAGTCCTTCACTGCTGAACCGATCCTTTTTCAAATCATTTTCCTCCTGCCGGCTCCTGCGTATGATCGCCTTGATTCGGGCCAGCAGTTCTTTTGGACTGAAGGGTTTGACCATATAATCATCCACTCCCAGGTCAAATCCGTACAGCTTGTCATACTCCTCTCCCCGGGCGGTGAGCATGATTACCGGGACCCGGGAAAACTTGCGAATCTCCCGGCAAACCTGCCACCCATCCATCCTTGGCATCATCACGTCCAGGATCACAAGGGAGTATTCTTTCTGCCGGATCATTTCAAGGGCCGCATCTCCGTCGGAGGCTTCATCAATGTCATAATTTTCCAGGCTGATATATTCCCGGATCATGTCCCGGATGCGTTCCTCATCATCTGCTATTAAAATTACAGGCCTGTCCGTCTCCATCACTCCTTTTATTCATCTGGTAAGTTCGGATTCCATCGATCTTTTATTATCCTATCAAACTTTTATCACAAATGGAATGTATGATAAGGGTATAAACTCTCAAGGAGTGGTTCATATATGGAAAACCAACTGGATAATACCCCCAAAAAGCAGCCCCGGCTTTCTGCCAAATCCCGAAAGAGGCTCTCCCGCCTCAGGACGGCAGTACAGATCCTGTTTTTTGTGCTGGTGCTGGCTATCGTCATCAACAAAACGCTGGCGGAGAAATATGGAGTTCCTCTGTTGACGGAAGCCTCCCTGCATGCCATTTGTCCCTTTGGCGGTGTCGTGACCCTCTACACATACATAACCGCCGGCCGGTTTGTGCAAAAGATCCATGATTCTTCTATTATCCTGATGATCCTGAGCATTGTCCTGGCAGTGGGTTTTGGGCCGTTGATCTGCGGATGGGTCTGCCCCTTCGGAAGTTTTCAGGAGTGGCTGGGTAAAATCGGCAGGAAAATTTTTGGAAAACGCTACAACAGCCTGATCCCTGACCGCATCGACAGGATCCTTCGTTATTCCCGGTACATCCTTCTGGCTCTCGTGATCTACAATACCGCGTCCACGGCCAAATTGATGTTCCAGAACATCGACCCCTACTTTGCACTGTTTAACTTCTGGACCAATGAAGTGGCCTTGACAGCCTATATCATTCTGGGTGCTACTCTCCTGCTTTCTCTGATCATCGAGCGCCCCTGGTGCAAATACGCCTGTCCTTACGGTGCTTTTCTCGGAGTATTCAACCTGTTCCGGGTGTTCAGATTAAAGCGTGATCCCTCCAGCTGTATCGACTGCAAAGCCTGTGACAGGGCCTGTCCCATGAACATCAAAGTCTCTGCAGCCGGCACCGTGAGAGATCCCCAGTGCATCAGTTGTATG